>NZ_JBEOVG010000009.1:0-180384 GCF_040295345.1 Actinosynnema sp. NPDC002837 | reverse complement strand
TGAACGGGATGCCGTGCCCCACACCCGTGCCCAGGCGCAGCGAGACGCCCGCCGGCCACAGCTTGAGCAGCAGCCGGAACTCGTACGCGCCCGCGTACCGAGAGGTGCCCGCCGCCGTGCCCACTCCCGAGTCGTCCGGCTCCCCGATGTTGACGCCGGACGAGTTCACCGCGCGCCTGCGCGCCCTGTCACCCCTCTACTGGGACCGCCACCCCTTCCACCTGCGGCTGCACGAGGGCCGGTTGAGCAAGCACGAGCTGCAGCTCTGGGCCGCCAACCGCTGGTACTACCAGCAGGCGATCCCGCGCAAGGACGCCGCGATCCTGGCCAACTGCCCGGACGTCGAGGTCCGGCGGGTGTGGCGGGAGCGGATCGTCTGGCACGACGGCCGCGGGCCCGGCGACGGTGGCGCGGAGAACTGGCTGCGCCTGGCCGAGGCCGTCGGGCTGACCCGCGAGGAGGTGCTGGACGAGCGGCACGTGCTGCCGGGCGTGCGGTTCGCCGTGGACGCCTATGTGACGTTCGCCCGCACGCGGCCGTGGGTGGAGGCGGTGGCGTCCGGGCTGACCGAGATGTTCTCCCGCGGGCTGATGGCGCGGCGGCTGGTGGACATGCGCGAGCACTACCCGTGGATCGCGGAGGAGGGCTTCACCTACTTCACCACCCGGCTCAAGGTGATCGCCGACGAAGGGAAGTCCACTGTGGACATCGTGGTGCGCAACTGCCGCACGCGCGAGCAGCAGGAGGCGGCGGTCGCCGCGCTGGCGTTCAAGTGCGACGTGCTGCGGGCGGTGCTGGACGCCGTGGACTACTACTCGTGACGGAGCCGACCATGACGGGCTTGGACGCGGTGCCGCGCCTGCGGCGGGGCGTGAAGACGGCGTACGACGAGACCCGGGACAGCCACGTGGTGCTGTTCCCGGAAGGCGTGCTGGTGCTCAACGAGACCGCGGCGGCGGTGGTCGCGCTGTGCGACGGGCGCACGTCCGTCGAGGGCATCGCGCGCCGGCTGACCGAGGAGTTCGACGGGGTGGAGGCGGACGACGTGGCCGAGCTCGTCGCACGGCTGGTGGCGCGCCGGGTGGTGGACGTCGATGGGTGAGGCGCCTCGGGCGGACGCGCCGTTCGGGCTGCTCGCCGAGCTGACCCACCGGTGCCCGCTGCGCTGCGGGTACTGCTCCAACCCGGTCGACCTGGTCGGGCGGGGCGACGAGCTGGACACCGCGCGGTGGCGCGACGTGTTCGACCAGGCCCGCGCGCTGGGCGTGCTGCAGGTCCACCTGTCCGGCGGCGAGCCGTTGGCGCGCAAGGACCTGCCGGAGCTGGTCGAGCACGCGGCCGGGCTCGGCTGCTACGTGAACCTGGTGACCAGCGGGCTCGGGCTGACCCCCGAGCGGCTCGCGGGGCTGCGCGGTGTCGACCACGTGCAGCTGTCCGTGCAGGACGCGGACGAGGCGGGCGCGAACCGGATCGCCGGGGTGAAGGCGTTCGAGCCGAAGCTCCGCGCGGCCGAGGCGATCCGGGACGCGGGGCTGCCGCTGACCGTGAACGTGGTGCTGCACCGGCTCAACCTCGACCACGTCGGCGGGATCGTCGCGCTCGCCGAGCGGATGGGCGCGGACCGGTTGGAGCTGGCCAACACCCAGTACTACGGCTGGGCGCTGCGCAACCGGGCCGCGCTGCTGCCGACGAGGGAGCAGTTGGCGCGGGCGGGCGAGGTGGTGGCCGCCGCTCAGGCGCGGTCGGCGATGGAGATCGTGTACGTGATCGCCGACTACCACGAGGCGCACCCCAAGCCGTGCATGCACGGGTGGGGCGCGCGGCAGCTGACCGTGGCGCCGAACGGCGACGTGCTGCCGTGCCCGGCGGCGGGGGTGATCGACGGGCTCGGCGTGGAGAACGTGAAGGACCGGTCGTTGGCCGACATCTGGCACACCTCGCCCGCGTTCACCGCGTTCCGGGGCTTCGACTGGATGCGCGACCCGTGCCGTTCGTGCGCCCGGCGCGAGGTGGACTTCGGCGGGTGCCGCTGCCAGGCGTTCCAGCTGACCGGCGACGCGTCGGCGACGGACCCGGTGTGCACGCTCTCGCCGCACCGGGGCCTGGTCGACCTGATCCTCGCGGGACCGCCGGCCGAGGTGGAGCACCGGGCGGTGGTGCGGTGAGGGCGGTCGTGCTCGGGACGGCCGCCGGCGGCGGTGCGCCGCAGTGGAACTGCGCGTGCGGGCCGTGCGAGGCGGTGCGGGCCGGTCGGTTGCCGGCGCGCACGCAGGACGCGTTGGCGGTCAGCGGGAACGGGGCGGAGTGGTGGTTGGTCAACGCCTCGCCGGACGTCGGCGCGCAGCTCGCCGCCACGCCCGCCCTCGCGCCCGGTCCCGGGCCGAGGGACACGCCGGTGCGCGGGGTGCTCTTCACCGACGCCGAGCTGGACCACACGCTGGGCCTGGCGGTGCTGCGCGGCGCGCCGGGGCTCCGCGTGCACGCGCCCGCGACCGTGCTGCACGCGCTCGCGCCGACGCGCGCCGTCCTGGCCACGTACGGCGAGTGGTCGTGGCGGCAGGTGGAGCCCGAGCAGGCGGTGGTGCTCGCGGGCGGGCTGGAGGTCACCGCGTTCCCGGTGAGCGGCAAGCGCCCGCGCTACGCCGTCGACTCGCCGGTGGCGGGCCACTGGGTGGTGGCCTACCGGTTCCGCGACCCGGCCACCGGCGGGGTGCTGCTGTACGCGCCGTGCCTGGCGTCCTGGCCGCCCGGGTTCGACGCGCTGGTGGCCGAGGCCGACGTGGTGCTGCTGGACGGCACGTTCTACGCGCCCTCGGAGATGGGCGCGGCCACCGGCAGGCCGAGCGGGCAGGCGGCGATGGGCCACCTGCCGATCGCGCACAGCCTGCCGGAGCTGCGCGGGCACCCGGCGACCCGGCGGATCTACACCCACCTCAACAACACCAACCCGGTGCTGGACCCGGCGTCGCCGGAGCACGCGAAGATCGCCGAGGCGGGCGTGGAGGTCGTCGCGGACGGGACCGTGATCGATCTGTAGATCGCTTTGGGGGGTTAAACCCACCGATTTACCGGGGGCCGGCCGGAAGAATCGGCGCCATGACGGACCGCGACCTGGTACGAGCCGCCCGCACCCGGCTGACGCAGGCCGGACTGGGGCTGGCCCGGACACCGCTGTGCGTGGCGGGGCTGCTGCTGATCCCGCTCCAGCTCTACGCCTACCCGCTGATCCTGGTGACCGTCGGCGTGCCGCTGCTGCTGGTGTTCACCGCGCTGGCCCGCCGCTACACCGGCTTCTTCCGCTGGTGGGCCTCGCGGGTGCTGGAGGTGGAGATCCCGGCGCCGTACCGGGTGCCGGCGAACCGCGGCCCGATGACCAGGGTCCGCACCATCGCCACCGACCCGGCGACGTGGCGCGACCTCGCGTTCCTGCCCGTCAACGCGATCACCGGGGTGCTCTGCGGCGTGCTGCCGGTCGGGTTCTGGATCAACGGCGTGCTGGGCTTCGTGGTGCCGCTGATCTGGCTGGACCACGGGGACGTCGAGTACGTCGCGATCGGCCGCGACACCCCGGGCAACTTCGTGCTCGCGCCGCTGCTGGGCATCGCCTTCCTGGTGCTGGCCTGGTGGGCCACGCCCCGCGCCGCCCGGCTGCACGCGACCGTCGCCAAGCGGCTGCTCGCGCCCAGCGCGACCGCCGCCCTCACCGACCGGGTGCGCGTGCTGGCCGACTCGCGGGCCGACACGGTCGACGCGCAGGCCGCCGAGCTGCGCCGGATCGAACGGGACCTGCACGACGGCGCGCAGGCCAGGCTGGTCGCGCTCGGGCTGAGCCTCGGCATGGCCGAGGAGCTGCTGGCCCGCGACCCGCGGGCGGCGCAGGAGCTGCTGGCCGAGGCGCGCCAGTCGTCCTCCCAGGCGTTGGCCGAGCTGCGGGACCTGGTGCGCGGCATCCACCCGCCGGTGCTGGCCGACCGCGGGCTGGACGGCGCGCTGCGCGCGTTGGCGCTGGCGCACCCGCTGCCGGTGGAGGTCGACTTGGAGCTGACCGGCCGGCCGGAGGCGCCGGTCGAGTCAGCCGCGTACTTCGCGGTGGCCGAGACGTTGACGAACGTGGCCAAGCACAGCGGCGCGACGAGCGCGTGGGTGCGGGTGCGGCACGACGACGGCCGGTTGTCGTTGATGATCGGGGACAACGGGCGCGGCGGCGCGGAGCCGTCGGAGAACGGTGGGTTGCGCGGGATCGAGCGCCGGCTCGCGGCGTTCGACGGCACACTCGGCATCGCGAGCCCGGTGGGCGGGCCGACCATCGTGACCATGGAGCTGCCGTGCGAGTTGTCCTCGGTGAAGACCTCGTCCTCCTCCGGGACGGGCTGATCCGGCTCCTGGAGGCCTACGACTTCGACGTGGTGGAGGCGGTCGACTCCGGTCCCGCCCTGCTCAAGGCCCTGGTCGACCACCGCCCGGACGTGGCGGTGGTCGACGTGCGCCTGCCGCCGACGTTCACCGACGAAGGGCTGCGCGCCGCGATCGAGGCCCGCAAGCGGGTGCCGGGGCTGCCGGTCCTGGTGCTCTCGCAGTACGTGGAGCAGCTCTACGCGCGCGAACTGCTGTCCGACCGGGGCGGCGCGGTGGGATACCTGCTCAAGGACCGGGTGTCGGACGTCAAGCAGTTCGTCGACGCCATTCGCCGGGTCGCCGCCGGCGGCACCGCGATGGACCCCGAGGTCATCGACCAACTGCTCGCGCGCGGCGCGCGCGACCAGCCGCTGACCACGTTGACGCCGCGTGAGCGGGAAGTGCTGTCGTTGATGGCGGAGGGCCGTTCGAACGGCGCGATCGCGGGCCGGCTGTTCGTCACCGAGAAAGCGGTCGGCAAACACATCGCGAACATCTTCGGCAAGTTGGACCTGCCGATGTCCGAGGACGACAACCGGCGCGTGCTCGCCGTGCTGGCCTATTTGGACCGGGTGTAAATCGTTTCTTAGGCTAAGTACCATCTTGGTTTCACGACGACCAGGGGGTGCGCATGGGCACGACGACGGAGTTGGCCGACGAACTGCTCGACCTGATGTTCTCGCGGGAGCCGTTGAGCGCGACCGTCTACGGCGTGCCGGGATACGACCACCTGCTCGCGGACCGCCGGGTGGAGACCGACGAATCCGCGCGGGCACGGGCGGTCGACATCGCCGACCGGGCGCGCGCTCTGCCCGCGGACGACGACCCGGTGACGCGTGCGGTGATCGTGCAGCAGGCCGAGGCGATCGTGGACGAGATCGACGCGCTCGGCGTCGAGTACACGATCACCGACTCGTTCTTCGCCCCCGCGGGCGAGCTGCTGTCGGTCATGCCGACGACCGTGCTGTCGGGGCCGGAGTCCGAGCGGGCCTACCTGGAGCGGCTCGCCGCGGTGCCCGACTTCCTGCGCCGGATCGCCGAACGGCACCTCGCGGGCGCGGCGGCGGGCCGCACGCCCGTCCAGCACCTCGTCGACGCCTCCGTGGCGCACCTGGACCGCTACCTCGCCGCCGACGAGGACCCGCTGGCCCGTCCGGTCGGCGGTGAGGCGTTCGCCGCCGAGCGGGAGCGCCTGCTGGCCGACGTGGTGCGGCCCGCGTTCGCGGCCTACCGGGACGTGGTGGCGGGCATCCAGGGCCGCCCGGACGACCAGGCGGGCCTGAGCCGGCTGCCGAACGGCGAGGCGATGTACGCGGCGCTCGCGCGGACCCGGACCACGACCGACCGCACGCCCGCGGAACTGCACCAGACCGGCCTGGACGTGATGGCGGGCCTGGCCCACGAGTACGCCGAGCTGGGCAAGCGGGTGTTCGGGACCTCCGACGTGGCCGAGGTGCTGGAGCGGATGCGCACCGACCCGGCCCTGCGCTGGAGCACCGAGGACGAGCTGATCACCGCCGCCCGCGAGGCCGTGACCAGGGCGGAGCAGGCCGCGCCGCGCTGGTTCGGCCGGGTGCCCGAGCAGCGGTGCCAGGTCGAGCCGGTGCCCGCGGCCGACGCGCCCGGCGCGCCGATCGCCTACTACTCGCCGCCGACGCCGGACGGGCTGCGGCCCGGCGTCTACTACGCGAACACCCACCGGGTCGAGGAGCGGTTCCGCTACCAGGCCGAGGCGATCGCGTTCCACGAGGCCGTGCCGGGGCACCACTTCCAGATCACGCTGGCGCAGCAGCTCACCGACCTGCCGGTGCTGCGGCGGGTCGCGCACGTCACCGCGTACCTGGAGGGCTGGGGGCTCTACACCGAGCGGCTGGCCGACGAGATGGGCCTGTACTCCGACGACGTGGCGCGGCTCGGGATGCTGGCGATGGACTCGATGCGCGCCGGCCGGCTCGTGGTGGACACCGGTCTGCACGCGCACGGGTGGAGCCGCGCGCGTGCCGTCGAGTACCTGCGGGAGAACACGCCGCTGGCGCTGGTCGAGATCGAGAACGAGGTCGACCGCTACCTCGCCGCGCCGGGCCAGGCGCTGGCGTACATGGTCGGCCGGCTGGAGATCCTGCGGATCCGGGCGGCGGCCGAGGAGGCGTTGGGCGAGCGCTTCGACATCCGCGCGTTCCACGACGTGCTGCTCGGCGGCGGGCCGCTGCCACTGGCGGTGCTGGCCGACGTCGTCGCGGAATGGGTGCGGGACCGCTGAACCCGCGCGTCATCCGATCGGACATCCGCGACTCATCCGATGTGGTGTGCCTGTTCACGGCCGCCGCACCGCGTTCGCGGGTCCGATCGGGTGACGCGATGCCGACTCGATGTCGACCGGCACGACGCACCGTTTTGGGTTCACCCGGCAGATGGGTGAAGTCGCTGTGGCGCCGAACGTGCCCCCGACGGGATTCGAACCCGTACTGTGACTCTTTTAAGGAGCCTGCCTCTACCGGTTGGGCTACGGGGGCAGCGGGGAGCCTAAGCGGTTACCGAGCGTTCGTGGGGCTACTTCAGAAGAAGTCGCCCGCACGGCTCAATGCGATCCGCTATTGCGCTCATTCGGGTAATGGCCCCAAGGCGCTCAGACCGAGTACGACTTCGTGATAAGCATCACAGCCGAGTGCTTGTTCGACGAGCTCATCCCGCAATGCTGCGGTGAAGCCGATACCAAAACCCATTGCCGTAGCAACCAGATAAGCCGTTTGGGACAGGTGTCCTACGTCCATTTGCACAACACGGTAAGCACGTGACGTGTCGTAACGCCATCTAGTCCGTTCGAGTACTCCGGTGTACGCGAGGACCAACGGCGCCTGCCCGACCCAGTCCTGGTCACCCGCCGCGGCGGTCATCTCGGCGGGCCCCCACGTCACCCCGATCGGCTCCAGCGCGTGCGCGAGCCCGTCGTAGTGGTACCAGCCCGGCTCCAGCGCCTCTACCGCCTGATCGCCACCTCCGGTGGAGGCCACCCCCACGTGCGCGTACAGCTCGACCGGGTGCCGCCCGCCGCCGGACGGGCTGGTCTTGAACACCGTGCCGGAGCGCCCGATCCGCGGTCGCGCGGGCGACGGACCCGCCAGCACCGCCAGCAGCTCGGCGACCCGCGTCAACGACATCGGCCCCGGCCCGAACCCGCGGGTCGTGCGGCGGGCCAGCAGCACGTCGAGCAGCCCTTCCGACGCCCACCTCGACGTGCCGTCCAGGCGCGGCAGCAGCACGGCGGTGCGGCCGAGGCGGCGGAACGGCGCGGGCGGCGGTTCGGCGGCCAGCTTGGCGTCCAGCACGGCGTCGTGCTCCTCCGTGCCCTGGTACGGCGCGTCGGCGAGGGTGCGGCTGGCGAAGTGGAAGTGCCGGGCCGACGTGCCCCAGTCGCGCCACCCGGCGAGCAGCCGCCGTTCCCGCTCGTGCTCGGGCGAGCCCTCCACGATCAGCACCCCGGCTTCGAGGAGCTCCTCGATCACCTTGCGCAGCGCGACTTGATCGCCCTCGGCCAGCGGCGCGAGCAGCTCGTCGACGTCGGTGAACCCGGTGAACTTGCGGCACAGCAGCTCGGCGGTCTCGCTGATGGCGAACTGGCGGTGGTTGAGGTAGTCGTCCCACACCACGGCGCCGTCGGAGTAGAAGAGCGTCGCGTGCTCAGCGACCTTTGCCCGCACCCAGCAGCTCCTTGAAGCGCGCCGCGACCCACTCGTGCACGGCGTCGGACACCCGCGAGTCCTGCGCCCGGTGCTCGAACCACCGCCAGTCGCAGTTGACGTTGACCTCCAGGAACACGTGGTCCCCGCCGGAGACGAGCAGGTCGAACGCGGCCACCTGGAGCCGCCAGTGCCTGGCCAGCGCGAGCAGCCGGTCGGCCAGCCCGCCGGGCACGTCGACGGGCGTGACGCGGACCGCCTCGGGGTCGACCCACAGCTGCGCCGGGTCGAGCTTGTCGACCTGGAACGCCAGGCACCGCTCGCCGACCACGAACACGCGCAGCTCGGTGTCGGAGGGCACGTACTCCTGCACGATCACCGGCGCGGACTCCGGCACGTCACCGGAGCGGCTGGTCTCCAGCGGGCGCGGGAACAGGCCGTGCTGCATCCCCGGGCGCGGTTCCAGCAGGTGGCGGCCGGAGGTCTTGACGATGCACCGCCCGCCGCCGGGCCGGGTGCGGCCGGGTCGGGTGGTGACCGTGGTGCGCGGCACCTTCAGGCCGAACGAGGCGGCGTCGGCGAGCTGGGTGAGCCGGTTGAGGTGGGAGGTGTTGCGGCTGGGGTTGACGTGCGCCCAGTCGCCGCGGCTGGAGAGCCAGTCGGCGACCGCGCCCCACTGGTCCACCGCGTACGCGCCGGCCAGCGTGCCGGGTTCCAGCGGCAGCGCGGTCAGCTCGAAGTGCCTGCGCCACACCAGCAGCGGGCGCAGCAGCCAGCGGTCGAGCTCCAGCAGCGGCTGGTCGGTGTAGACGGTGAGCGGGAGGTCGACCGAGCGGTCGGCGTCGATGCGGGCCATCCGGATGCCGCGTTCGGCGAGCGCGATGGAGAGCTCGTTCATCTCCATGTCGGCGGCCCGGGCGAGGACCAGCACGCAGGGCACGGGGCTGCCGTCGCCCTCGTCCACCATGCCGAGGCGGTGGACCTGCTCCTGGAAGTCCAGGCACTTGGGTTGCGACCGGAAGAGGTAGTCCTGGCCTTGGAGCAACAGCGGGGTGGGTTTCACCGGTCTGGCGGCCTCGGGTGGGGGGACGGTCTCGTTCCCCCACCCGGAGACGGTCATGACTCAGTCGTCTTTCTTGCTGCAAAAACGCTTTTCGGCGGTGGCGTACTCCGCGGAGTACTCCGCCAGCGCACGATCCTCGATCTCACCGCGGCGAAGCTGTGCGGCCAGCTCCTCGAGAGACATCGCGGTCACCTCTCTCCCCACTGATGCATCACACATTCAGGCGATACACCAGCTGTATTCTCGGGTTCACGTTACGCAATGTCAAGGCGACGCGCAGCGCGTTAGCCCGTCTGGGGGCTCAAGTGAGAAGGCTGGTCCAGACGGCCCCACGCCTGCCGCGCCCGAACGGCGCAGCGTGCGCGGGGCCGTTCGCGCTCAGCTCTTGGTGGCCCGGTCGAACTCGGCCTTCGGCTCGTGGATCTGGCCGAGGGCGACGACCTCGCGGCCCGAGAACAGCGCCTGGGTCCAGTCGACGAACACCCGGAACTTGCGGTTGACCGTGGGCATGAACATCACGTGGTAGCTGCGGTGCATGAACCAGGCGACGACGCCCTTGAACCGCAGGCCGAACACGTCGGCCACGCCCTTGTAGAGGCCGAGGCCCGCGACCGAGCCCAGGTACTTGTGGAAGTAGTCCTTGGGCTGCTTGCCGCGCAGGGTGGCGATGATGTTCTTGGCCAGCAGCTTGGACTGCCGGATGGCGTGCTGCGCGTTGGGCACGCAGGTCGCCGTCGGGTCCTCCTCGGTGCGCGAGAGGTCCGGCACGGCCGAGCAGTCGCCCGCGGCCCAGACGCCCGGCAGGCCGACGACCTGCATCGCCGCCGTGCACCGGACCCGGCCGCGCTCGTCGAGCGGCAGGTCGGTGTTGCGCAGCATCGGGTTCGCCTTCATGCCCGCGGTCCAGATGATGGTGTCCGAGTCGAACTCGGTGCCGTCGTCCAGGACGACGTGGCCGCCCTCCATGCTCTTCACGCGCGTGTCGAGGTAGCACTTGATGCCGCGCTTCTCGAGCTGCTCGACGGTGTAGACGCCGAGCCGCGCGCTCACCTCGGGCATGATCCGGCCGGTGGCCTCGACCAGCACCCAGTGCATGTCGGACTGCTTGAGGCCCTCGTAGTAGCGCAGCGCGTAGCGGGCCATGTCCTCCAGCTCCGCCAGCGTCTCGATGCCCGCGAAGCCGCCGCCGATGACGACGAAGCTCAGCAGCCGCTTGCGCAGCTCCGGGTCGTTCGTGCTGGCGGCCTGGTCGAGCCGCGACAGCACGTGGTTGCGCAGGTAGATGGCCTCGCCGATGGTCTTCATGCCGATGCCGACCTCGGGCAGGCCCGGGATGGGCAGCGTGCGCGAGATGGCGCCCAGCGCCGAGACCAGCACGTCGTACTCGAACTCCTCGACGTGGCCGTCGGCGAGCTCGACCGTGACGGCCTTGCGCTCGTGCTCGATGCGGGTCGCGCGGCCGGTGACGACGTGGCAGCGCTTGAGGACCTTGCGCAGCGGCACGACGACGTGGCGCGGTTCGATGGAGCCGGCCGCCGCCTCGGGGAGGAACGGCTGGTAGGTCATGTGCGGCTGGGGGTCGATCACCGTGACGGACGCCTCGCCGGAACGCAGCTTCTTCTGCAATCCCAGCGCGGTGTACATGCCGACGTACCCACCGCCGACAATCACGATCCGTGTGGGTTGCGACTTCACAGCAGCCATACACACATGGTCGCACCGGGCAGGGCTTTCCGGCGCATCGAGCAGGCCCGTTGTGACCACAGTCGCCGCGTGATTGCCGACACGCAGCCGCTGACCTGCGCGGCTGGGTGAACGTGCTGAGAGGAACGATCCAGACGGTCAGCTCGCGCTGAGCCCGGAGGGGGTGTTTCTCAGCCTTTCCGACGCATCAGCAGGACCGTTCCGACGACCAGTCCGACCGCGCACACGAGGCCGACCACCTCGACCGCCGCGTCCGTTCGGCCGCCCGGCAGGAGGAGTACCACGACACCGAGGGCGAGCACGGAGAGTTGCACGGCGGCGAACCTCTTCGCGGGGGCCTTGAGCGCGTCCGGGTGAACGCGCGAGCCGGCCGGGACGACCGCCGCGTAGGCGGACAGGACGTGCAGCAGGTGCAGCAGCACGACCAGCGCGAACACGCCGGGCCACGACGGCTCGTCGGTGGTGACCACCATCGCCGCCGCCGGGTACCCGATGACCAGCGCGACCGCGGCGGACGCCGGTATGGCCGCCGCCACGACCACCAGCGCGCCGTACAGCGCCAGCGCGGGCCACTCGACCCCGTGCACCGCGAGTACCGCCGCCACACCGCCCGCGACGAGCACGATCGACGCCCGCAACACCCACGCCGGCAGCCCGGCGCCCAGCTCAGCCCGCACCGCTCCCCCGTCCCGGGCGTCCGACTCGGGGTACCCGAACGGAGGACACGGCCGTCCTGGGCGTTCGAGACGCGGGGCCTGGGTTCGACGTTCGCGTCACCGGGACACCCTCCTCGTGGTCCGGGCGGCACGCAGCACGCCCGCGATCGGCGCGCCCCACGGCAGCACCGCCACGCCGTGCTGCCGCATCGCCTCCAGCCGCACGTCGTGCTCCAGCCGGATCACCTTCAGCACCGCCTCGCCCCACGGCGTCTCACCGTCGGCGCGCAACGGCGACGGCAGCACGTCCACCGCCAGCACGAGGTTGCCCCGCCGCGCCGCGTGCACGGCCAGCTCCACGACCTCGCCGTCCAGGAACGGCGACAGCACCACCACCAGCGCGCCGTGCGGCACCTGCTCGGGCCGCAGCACGGGCCGCTGCGCCCACCCGGCCGACCGCGCGCACACCACGAGCTGGTTGCGCAGCCGCAGCAGCTGCCGCCGCCCCGCGCCCGGCCGCGCACCGAGCTGCGGCCGGCCGAGGTCGACCAGGCCGACCCGGTCGCCCTGCCGCAGGTACCCCGCCGCCAGGGACGCCGCCGCCCGCACGGCCAGGTCGAGGCTGCCGCCGGGCCGGGCCGTCGTGCCGCGCGAGGTCAACGACCACTCGCCGAGCGACCGGCCGGAGACGAGGCCCGCCCTCGCCCGCACCGGCGACGACCAGTCGCCCAGCTCCGCGCCGACGTCCTGCCGCGTGTCCAGCGCCAGCACGACGTCCGCGTCCGCCTCCGCGTGGTGCTCGCGGACGTGCAGGTTCGTGCCCTCGGCCGACCCGGCCATGCCGGCGGCGCGCAACGACACCCGCCAGTCGATGCGCCGCAGCCGGTCGCCGGGCTGGAACGCCCGGATGTCGCGCAGCTCCACCGAGTCGCCCGGCCGCCGCGCCCGGTGCGCGCCGACCAGGCCGACCGCCCGTGCGGGCAGCAGGCCGGCGGGCAGCGCCTCGACGGGCGGCAGGATCACCCGACCGCGTTCGGGGGCCGTCACCGGACCGTGCACGAACAACGCGTCCGGCCCCGCCACCAGGTGGTCCGGCCGCAGGTCGACGCCCTCGCCCCACGCGTCACGGCGCAGCACGACCTCGATCTCCCGCGCCGACGCGGCCACCAGGTGCACCGGGCCGATGCCCTCGCCGACACCGGGCAGCCGGATCGCCATCACCTCGGCGCCCTGGCCCGGGTCGACCTCCACCACCGACTTGGCCGCGCCGACCTCGCCGGTGCGCGGCAACCCGCGCACCCGGACCTGCGGCGTGCCGACGACGGGCGTGACCAGGGCCACCAGCGTCGAGATCAGCAACGGCGCGCCGAACAGGACCAGCTCGACCTCGTGCAGCAGGCCGCCGAGCACCACCATCCCGACGCCCAGCGCGAGGCCGCGCACCAACGCGTCGGTCGGGTGCCAGTGCGCGCCGCGCCCGCTGGTGAACGCCGCGCGCAGCCGTTGCGCCCGGCTCACGACCGGGCGCTCGCGGGCCCGGCCACCCGGCCCAGCAGCTCGGTCACGACCTCCACGCCGGTGACGCCGGACGTCCACGTCTCCGGGCGCAGCGTGAGCCGGTGCGCGAGGGCGGGCACGGCGCACTCCTTGACGTCCTCGGGCAGCACGAAGTCCCGCCCGTCCAGCACCGCCAACGCCCGTCCGACCAGCACCAACGCCTGCGCGCCGCGTGGTGACGCGCCGACCTCGACGGCGCCGTGCGCGCGGGTCGCGGCGGCCAGGTCCACGCAGTACCGCAGCACGTCGTCGTCCACCGACACCTGCTCGACGCCGTGCTGGAGCCGGCGCAGCCGGGCCGCGTCCAGCACGGGCTCGACCTCGGTCTCCTCGCGTTGCCGGGTGAGCCTGCGGCGCAGCACCTCGACCTCCTCGGTGGGCGGCGGGTAGCCGATGTCCAGCCGCAGCAGGAACCGGTCCAGCTGAGCCTCCGGCAGCGGGTAGGTGCCCTCGTACTCCACCGGGTTCGCGGTCGCCAGCACGTGGAACGGGCGGGGCAGGGCGAACGTGCGGCCCTCGACCGTGACCTGCCGCTCCTGCATGGCCTCCAGCAGCGCGGACTGCGTCTTCGGCGGGGTGCGGTTGATCTCGTCGGCCAGCAGCAGGCCGGTGAACAGCGGACCCTCGCGGAAGGTGAACTCGCGGTCGCCCGGGTTGTAGAGGAACGAGCCGGTGACGTCGGCGGGCAGCAGGTCGGGCGTGCACTGCAGGCGCTTGAAGTCCAGCTTCAACGCCTGCGCCAGCGACCGCGCCATCAACGTCTTGCCCAGGCCCGGCACGTCCTCCAGCAGCACGTGCCCGCCCGCGAGGATCGCCGCCAGGGCGAGCCGCAGCGACCGCTCCCGGCCCACGACCACCGTGCCGACGGCGGCCAGCACCGCCTTCGCCTCGGCCGCGATCGCCTCGACGCCCACGTCGGTTCCGGTCACAGGTTCTCCAACAGGTCGGCGAGCTTCGACGGCTCGGGCAGCGGTGCTTTCGGGTCGGTGAGCAGGCGGTGCAGGTCGGGGCCCAGCACCTCGCGGGCTCGCGGGTGGTGGAGGTCGTGGATGCCGTGCACCTGCCGCAGCCGTGCCTCGGCGAGCCTGCGCAGCCGGGGCTGGACGCGGACGGTGAACCGGTCCTGGTCGGCGGCGGCCTCGGCGAGGCGGCTCGCGAGAGTACTGGCCTGCACGGACGTGGCGGTGGAGAGGGTGGCGGGCTGCTGCGCCCACACGATGTCCGTCGCGCGCGGCAGGCGTGCGACGAGCAGCGCCAACCCGCCGACGGGCAGCGCGAGCACCACCGCCCACAGCCACGGCGCGCCCACGCGGACCAGCACGAACGCCGTGACGGCCGCGACCGCCACCGCCAGCACGACCGCGCGTCCCATCCCGCCGACGAGGGCGTTCACCGCAGGTCCCGCACGATGTGCTCCAACGCCTCGGTGGCGGTGCGGGCGTCGGCCGCGGTGACCTCGGCCGTGCCGAACCGGGCCCGCTGGTAGACGCGGCGCAGCGTGCCGGTCGCGTGCTCGTCGACCTGGTAGCGGCGCAGCAGGTCGCCGGTGAACTCGGTGGCCGTCTGGTGGCCCTCGCGGGGCGCGCCGCTGTCCTGCGCGGCCCGTTCGAGGGTGAGCCAGGCGGCGATCACGGCGTCGCCGGGCGGTCCGCTCGTGCCCTCGCGCAGCTCTTCGAGGGCCTCGGCGGCACGGCGGACGAGGATCGGCGGCGGTGTGGCGTGCGCCTCGGGCAGGTCGGGCGCGTCGACCGCGGCGCCCACGCCACGCCGCCGCCGTCGGCGCCGGAACACGCCGAGCGAGATGAGCAGCGAGACCACGCCGACCACCGCCACCGCGATGAAGACGATCACGAGGACCAGCAGCGACCCGGCCGCAGCGGAGGGTCCCACCTCGGTGTCGAGCGGCGGGCTCGAGTCGGCGGTCGGCGGCGGGGCCTCGTCGCCACCGGCCGGGCGGTCCTGGTAGCGCACCGGCGACGTGCCGCCTGCCGCGAGCGCGATGAGGACGAGCGCGGACCCGACCGCGAGGACGAGCGCGAGCCGGGGCTTCATGGACCAAGGATGCCTGTCGGCCACGTCCGGTGCGGGTGGTTTGACCCCGACACGGCCAACCGGGTCAACGGCCTGGTCCGCGCCGTCCTCCTGACCCGGCACCGCTGGAACGGGAGCGTCCCGAACCCGCCGGCGCCGTGGCGGTCCGCCCGGAACTCGAACCGCCAACCGGATGAGCGTGTTCTACCGGCTCATGCCGGTTTCGCGCCGTCGAACTCGCGGAGCAGGTCGTCGACCAGTGCCACCATCGACAACTTGATCTCATCGGGATCGCCGAAGCCCGCCTCGCGTCGGCGGCGAGCACCGGGAGCAGGTCCT
The DNA here is from genome assembly GCF_040295345.1 of Actinosynnema sp. NPDC002837. NCBI lineage: Bacteria > Bacillati > Actinomycetota > Actinomycetes > Pseudonocardiales > Pseudonocardiaceae > Actinosynnema > Actinosynnema sp. NPDC002837. The sequence goes on along the minus strand of NZ_JBEOVG010000009.1, from coordinate 164,962 downwards.
CAGGTCGCGCCGCGAGCACGCGGAGCTCGTCCACCGCCAGCCGCACCACCGCGCTCGACAGCCGGGCCGAGGCCGAGGCCGTCAGATCACGGGCCAACCGCGTCGTGTCCACGGCACGGAGCAGCCGCAGCACGTCGAGCCCGTCCTTCGGCTTGAGCCGGTGCGGCTTCTCGCGCCGTTCCGCGATCTTGACGACCTTCGACACGATGAGAGCGGCGGGGCCTGCCACCTTGATGTCGAACGATCGGTGGTCGTCGCCGTCCAGCGAGCTGATGACGTGGACCTCGTTGTCCACGATCGCGGGCTCGAGCCCGAACGTCCTGCGGGCAGTCGCCTTGTCGTCGTGGGGTGGGCGAAGGTCCGCGGACCGCCTGCCGGCCGAGCCGCTGAGCGCTTCGGGCGCCATCAGGTCGACGGCGATGTCACCGCGGCCGAGCCAAATTCCAGGCTGCCCACCCGGCACGAACCCCGCGGCACGCATCGCGTCCACGATGGAAGGCTCGTCGGCGAGCCGATCGGGGATCAATGCCAGGTCCGCGTCGGTGGTGGTCGGCGCGGTGACGAAATCGGCGTCGCCCGCGTGCAAGTAGACAGCTTGCGCACCGACGAGCACGACGGCGTCACGGTGGGCTCCGAGTCCGTCGAGGGCGTCCAGCAGCACCGAACGAGCCTTGACGTATTCCTGCGGGATCACGACACCCAGCCTCGATCACTTGCGCCGAGCACGGCCATCAGCTGCTCGGCTTCCTCGGTCGACCGGCCCGGCCCGGTCAGGAGATCCGCCACCACCTGCGCGGGCGGGGCGAAGGCGACTCCGTCGACGATCCGCGACTTCGCGTGCACCACGTCGTCGTAAGGCCGCATGACCACGACGTTCGCGCCCCGATCAACCGGTCTCAGGCCCAACTGGTCCATGAGGCCGATCGGGTCCTCCGCGTACAGGCTCAACGAGACGAGCGGTGAAACCGACGTCACACCATCCGGCAGATACGCCCGCGCCGCCGCGGAGCCAGTCACGGCGATGCGGGTCCCCACCGCCACCAATGCGTTCAACGCGTGGTTCAGCCCGCGCGGGTCCAGTGTGGTCACGACCTCGTTCGAGGTGGTGACGTGGTAGTCCTGCACCCAACGCTCGATCAGCGCTCGTTTCCGGACAGCGGTGACGGAACCGTTGGATTCACGGTCGATGGCCGCTTCCCGGTGGAGCAGCTCGAGGACCCTCGCGCTCGTCGCGGCACTGACGTGTGCTCGTTGGGCGAGGTCCCGCACACCTGTGGGGGGTGACGTCTCGCACAGCTCCAGCACGACCCTCGCGGCCGCCGACCCGCGAAGCGACTTGAGCAGTCGATCCGACGGGTCGCGCAGATCGCTCCGGTCCGCGCCGACGCGATCGAGGAGCACCGCGGGCCGGTCCAGCCTGAGGCGGAGGTTGCCCTTGGCGTCGAACCAGCCCAGGCCTCGCTCGTCCAGTCGAGCGCGGGTCATCGGCGAGATGAACGGCGCGGCCAGCACCGCACCGCCGACCACCCGGCCGTCGCGTGCGGCCGCCGTGGCGTACGCGTCCAACTGCTCGGCCACCGCGGCGACGTCGCGTGGCACGACCGCCGCCTTGCACTCGATCAGCACTCGTGTCGTCGCCCCGTCGGGCGCGGTGATGGTGAGCGTGGCGTCCGGCCGGTAGCCGTGGCGCGAACTGTCCGACGACGGCTGCCGATCGGTGGTGACCGACCACGTCGTGGGCAGGGCGGAGCGCAGGGCTTGCTCCAGGGCAGGTAGCAGCTGCGTCACGCCGATTCCGCGTTGGACGCTGTTCCGTGACACATGGAACATGTTAGTTTGCGGAACAGGTCAGCGCCATCTCCCTGATGTCACCCGATCGTGGCCAGTCCTGCGGCGGTCCCGGCGGCGCGCAGGACGTCTTGCAGCATGGGTGCGGTGAGCCTGCCCGTGAACGTGTTGTGCGGGCTCACGTGGTAGCAGCCGAGCAGGTGCAGCGGTTCGCCGCCGTCCTGCGCGGGCAGGGTCAGGTGCACGCCGTGGCCGAAGACCGGGCGCGGGCGCGGCACCTGCCAGCACGCGGCCAGCGCGGGCAGCGCCGCCTGCCAGCCGAACGCGCCCAGCACGAGCACCGCGCGCAACGTCGGCCGCAGCAGCTCCAGCTCCCGGATCAGCCACGGGCGGCAGTTGTCGCGCTCCTCCGGGGTCGGCTTGTTCTCCGGCGGCGCGCACTTCACCGGCGCCGTGATCCGGGTGCCGATCAGCTCCAGCCCGTCGCCCGGGTGCGTGGCCGTCGGCTGGGTCGCCAGGCCCACCGCGTGCATCGCCGCGTACAGGAAGTCGCCCGAGCGGTCGCCGGTGAACATGCGGCCCGTGCGGTTGGCGCCGTGCGCGGCCGGGGCCAGGCCGATGATCGCCAGCGACGCGTCCGCCGGCCCGAACCCCGGCACCGGGCGCCCCCAGTACTCCTGGTCGCGGAACGCCGCCCGCTTGACCCGCGCCACCTCCTCGCGCCACGCCACCAGCCGCGGGCACGCCCGGCAACTGGTAACCCGTTCGTCAAGAGCGGAAAGCGGGAGCACCGGCGGCGACTCCGATCGTAGAGTTCGACCATGACCGACAAGGACAACGGCGACGAGCAGGCCGCCGCGGACAACGGCGACGAGAAGGACCTCCCTGCCGACGACCTCGTCACCACCCAGCACAGCATCACCGTCAAGCGGCGCAAGCTGAACTACACCACGACCACCGGTCGGGTGGTGCTGCGCCAGGAGGTGCTGACCGAGGGCAAGTTCGACGGGCACCTGCCGAAGGCCGAGGTCTTCGTCACCGCGTACACGCTGGACGGCGCCGACCCGGCGAAGCGGCCGGTGACGTTCGCGTTCAACGGCGGCCCCGGCTCGTCGAGCGTGTGGCTGCACCTGGGCCTGCTCGGACCGCGCCGGGTCGTCTCCGGCGACGTCGGCGCCCTCACGCCGCCGCCGTACGACCTGGTCGACAACACCGAGACGCTGCTCGCGCACAGCGACCTGGTGTTCATCGACCCGGTGTCCACCGGCTACTCGCGGGCGGTGAAGGGCGAGAAGCCCGGCCAGTACCACGGCTTCCAGGGCGACCTGGAGTCGGTCGGCGAGGTGATCCGGCTGTGGACCTCGCGCAACGGGCGGTGGATGTCGCCGAAGTTCCTGGCCGGCGAGTCGTACGGGACCACGCGCGCGGCCGGCCTGGCCGACTACCTCCAGTCGCGCTACGGCATGTACCTCAACGGGCTGATGCTGATCTCGTCCGTGCTGGACTTCACCACGCTGGACTTCAGCGAGGGCAACGACCTGCCGCACACGCTGTTCCTGCCGACCTACGCGGCGATCGCGCACTACCACGGGCTGCACGGCGACCGTTCGCTGGAGGACGTGCTGGCCGACGCGGAGGACTTCGCCTCCCGCGACTACCCGTGGGCGCTGGCGCGCGGCAACCGGCTGTCCACTGAGGAGCGCGCGGCGGCGGTGGCGCGGCTGGCCGCGTTGACCGGGCTCAGCGAGGACTACGTGGACCGGGTGGACCTGCGGGTCGAGCACGTGCGGTTCTTCACCGAGCTGCTGCGGTCGCAGCGCAAGGTCGTCGGCCGGCTGGACTCCCGGTTCACCGGCGCGGACGCGGACTACGGCCGCGAGCACTTCAGCGAGGACCCGTCGTACTCGGCGATCCTCGGCCCGTACACGGCGGCGCTCAACCACTACGTGCGGGCGGAGCTGGAGTACGAGAACGACCTGCCGTACGAGATCCTGACGATGAACGTGCGGCCGTGGTCGTACAAGGAGTTCGAGGGCACGCACGTGACGGTGGCGAACAAGCTGGCGTCGGCGATGCGCGCCAACCCGCACCTGAAGGTGCACGTCGCGTACGGCTACCTGGACGGCGCGACGCCGTACTACGCGGCCGAGCACGTGGTGGCGCACCTGCAGATCCCCCGGGAGCTGCACGCGAACATCGAGGCCGCGTACTACCCGGCGGGCCACATGATGTACGTCCACGAGCCGTCACGGGTGCAGCAGTCGAAGGACCTCGCGGCGTTCGTGGAATCGGCCTCGAACCGCTGACCCCGTCCCCGTCGCGGGCCTGCCGGAACGGCCCGCGACGGGCGCACGACCACCCGGGAGTGGGCATGGACGTCGTGGGGTGCCTCGGCTGCGACCTGTTGACCGGTCGCCAAGCGTTGCCGGGCGGGGTCGTCCACGAGACGCGGTCGTGGGTGGTGAACCACGTCGTCGGCCCGATGAACCTCGGCACCCTCATCGTCGGTCCGCGCGAGCACGTGGTGGCGGTCGCGGACCTCGACGACGAGGCGGTGGCCGAGATGGGCCCGTTGCTGCGCGACACGGCCCGCGTGGTCGAGGCCGTCCGCCGGCCCGAGCAGACCTACGTGTGCCTCTGGTCGCACGGGCCGGCCGCGCGGCGACACCTGCACATCGCGGTGCAGCCGGTGACCGCCGAGCTGGTGGCGCGGTACGGCGGGCTGCGGTCGGAGCAGTTGCAGGCCCGGATGATGGACGGTGGGCAGGAGCCGGACCGGGCCGAGGTCGAGGAGTTCTGCGCCGAGGCGCGGCGGGTGTTCGCCGCGATCCGCCGCGACCGGGGCCGGGGTGGGTGACCCGGGAAGCCCGGTCACGGGACCACGTGGCGTTCCTCGGCGAAGTGGCAGGCGCTGGGGTGGGCGCCGACGCGCGTGACGAGCGCCGGCTCCTCCACGGCGCACACGTCCCGCGCCTTCCAGCACCTCGTGCGGAACCGGCAGCCCGACGGCGGGTTCACCGGTGACGGCACGTCGCCGGTCAGGCGGATCACGTCACGGCGGCCCCGCAGCGCCGGGTCGGCCACCGGCACGGCCGACAGCAACGCCTGCGTGTAAGGGTGCGTGGGGTGTTGGTAGATCTGCTCCTCGGTGCCGATCTCGACGATCTTCCCGAGGTACATCACGGCCACCCGGTCGGACAGGTGCCGCACCACCGACAGGTCGTGCGCGATGAACACGTAGGCCAGCCCGAACTCGCGCTGCAACTCCGCCAGCAGGTTCATCACCTGCGCCTGGATCGACACGTCCAACGCGGACACCGGCTCGTCGCACACGATCACCTTGGGCCGCAGCGCCAGCGCCCGCGCGATCCCGATCCGCTGCCGCTGCCCGCCGGAGAACTGGTGCGGGTACCGGTTGAGGTGCTCCGGGTTCAGCCCGACCACGTCGAGCAGCTCGCGCACCCGCGCCGCCCGCGACCCCTCGGGCGCGACCTCCGGGTGGATCTCGAACGGCTCGCCGACGATGTCGCCCACGGTCATCCGCGGGTTCAGCGACGTGTACGGGTCCTGCAGCACGATCTGCATGTCCCGCCGCCACCGCCGCAACGCCGCGCCCCGCAACGAGAACATCGGCTCGCCCTCGAACAGCACCGTCCCCGACGTCGGCGGCTCCAGCCGCATCAGCACCTGCGCCAACGTCGACTTGCCGCACCCCGACTCGCCGACCACGCCCAGCGTCTCGCCCGCGCGCAACGAGAACGACACGCCGTCCACCGCGCGCACCCGTCCCACGGTCCGCCGGAACAGCACCCCGCGCGTCACCGGGAAGTGCTTCACCAGCTCGCGCACCTCCAGCAGCTCAGCCACCGACGACCTCCTCCGCGAAGTGGCACGCGCTGGTCCGCCCCGCACCGAGCCGCACGTCACCGGGCACGTGCGTCGCGCACACGTCCTCCGCCCGCGGGCACCGGGGGTGGAACGGGCAGCCGGACGGGATCCGCAGCAGGCTCGGCGGCAGCCCGCGGATCGTCTCCAGCGCGGCGCCCTTCGAGTCCAGCCTCGGCAGCGACCGCATCAACGCCGCCGTGTACGGGTGGCCGGGCGAGCGGAACAGCGACACCGCGTCCGCCTGCTCCACGATCCGCCCCGCGTACATCACCACGATCCGGTCGGCCACCTCGGCGACCACGCCCAGGTCGTGCGTGATCAGGACCAGCCCCATCCGCCGCTCCCGCTGGATCTCCGCCAGCAGGTCCATGATCTGCGCCTGCACGGTCACGTCCAGCGCCGTCGTCGGCTCGTCCGCGATCAGCACCTCGGGGTCGAGCGCCAGCGCCATCGCGATCATGGCCCGCTGCCGCATGCCGCCGGAGAACTGGTGCGGGTAGTCGCGGACCCGCTGCCGCGCCGCCGGTATCCGCACCAGGTCGAGCAGCTCGACGGCCCGCGCCCGGGCCCGCGCCCGGCTCATCCCGCGCCGCAGCCGGAGCTGCTCCTCGATCTGGAACCCCACCGTGAACACGGGGTTCAGCGCCGACAACGCGTCCTGGAAGATCATCGCCACGCCGTCGGCGCGGACCGCGCGCCGTCGTTGCGCCGACGCCGACAGCAGCTCCTCGCCGCGGAACCGCACCGAGCCGCCCGTCACGAACGCGGGCGGCGTGTCCAGGATCCCCATGACGGCCTGCGCGGTCACGCTCTTGCCCGAGCCGGACTCGCCGAGCACGGCCAGCGTCTCGCCCGCCGACACGTGGTAGCTCACGCCGTTGAGCACGCGCGCCACCCCGTCCCGGGTGCGGAACTCCACGTGCAGGTCCTCGACCTCCAGCAGCACGACCGCCTCCTACCGCAGCTTCGGGTCGAGGGCTTCGCGGACCGCGTCGCCCAGCATCACGAACGCCAGCACGGTCGCGGTCAGGAAACCGGCCGGGAACAGCAGCGCGTGCGGCGCGACGCGCAGGTAGTCCTTGGCGCTGTTGATCATCACGCCCCACGACACGACCGGCTGCCGCAGCCCGATCCCCAGGTAGGACAGGGTCGCCTCGGCCCCGATGAACGCGCCCAGCGCGATCGTCGAGTAGACCAGCACGGGCGCGACGGTGTTGGGCAGCAGGTGCTTGCCGATGATCCGCGCCGACGACGCGCCGAGCGCCCGTGCGGCCTTCACGTAGTCCTGCTGCTTGGCCGCGATCGCGGTGGACCGCATGATCCGCATCGCCACCGGCCACGACAGCACGGAGATCGACAGCACCACCTGCGCCACGATCCGCGCCGGCCCCGCGTCACCGCCCGCGTTCAACGTGGTCAGGATGACGATCGCGCCCAGCACGAACGGCACGCCGACGAACACGTCCGCGATCCGCGACACGACGGCGTCCAGCCACCCGCCGTAGAACCCGGCCAGCATGCCGGCGCCTGCCCCGACCAGGACGACGCCCGCCGTGGCCAGCACCCCGACGACGACCGACGCCCGCGCGCCGTGGACGACCCGCGTGTAGATGTCGTAGCCCTGGTTGTCGTACCCGAACCAGGCCGCCGCCGAGGGCGCGCCGCGCGACCGGGACAGGTCCGCCGCGTTCGGGTCGCCGGACGCGAACAGGCCGGGGAACGCCGCCATCAGCAGCACGAGCGCGATCAACGACACGGACACCCAGAACAGCGGCCGCCGCCGCAACGCGTGCCAGGCGTCGCCGAACAGGCCGCGCGGCCGTTCTGGTCCGGTGAGGGGTGGGGCCAGTCGGTCAGTCATAGCGGATCCTCGGGTCCAAGACCGCGTACAGCAGGTCCACCAGCAACGTCATCAGCAGGTACACCAGGACCAGCACGGTCACCACGCCGGTCACCATCGCGCCGTCCTTGGTCAGGATCGACCGGAACACCAGGCCGCCGACGCCGGGCACGTTGAAGATCCCCTCGGTGACGATCGCGCCGCCCAGGAACGCGCCGAGGTCCGTGCCCAGGAACGTGACCACCGGGATCAGCGAGTTCCGCAGCAGGTGCACGCCGACGACCCGGCGCGTCGGCAGCCCTTTGGCCAACGCCGTGCGCACGTAGTCCGCGCGCCGGTTCTCGGCGATGCTCGCGCGCGCCAGCCGGGCGACGTAGGCCATGGACAGGCTGGCCAGCACGAAGCCGGGGACGACCAGGTTCCCGAACGTGGGCGTGGTGACCGTGGGCGCGATCCAGCCGAGCTGCAGCCCGAACACCAGCTGCACGACGTACCCGGTGACGAACACCGGGACCGAGATCAGGAACAGCGTCGAGACCAGCACGAGGCTGTCCAGGAACCCGCGCTCGCGCAGCCCCGACACCACGCCCGCGGTGATGCCGATGACCGCCTCGACCAGCACCGCGACCAGGGCGAGCCGCAACGTCACCGGGAACGCCGCCGCGAGCCGGTCGATCACCTGCACGCCGGAGGACGTGACGCCGAAGTCGCCCTGGACCAGGTTGACCAGGTACTTCCAGTACTGGAGCGGCAGCGGGTCGTCCAGGTTGAACCGCTCGCGCATCATCGACACGTAGGAGGCCGGGCAGTCGCGCTCGCCGCACTTGCCCTCGAACGGGTCGCCCGGGACCGCCCACACCAGCGCGTAGATCAGGAAGGTGGTGCCGAGGAACACCGGCACCACCTGGAGCACCCTGCGCAGCACGTACCGACCCAACTCCGCACTCCCCTCGGCCGGATGGCTGGACTGGCCGGTGTCAGGCCACTTCCACCGAGTAGAGGTCGAGCGTGCGGAACGGGTCGAGGTCGGCCACCTTGAGCCGGTCGGACCGGCCCGCGATGGTGTTCTGCGTCCACAGCGGGATGGACGGCAGGTCGGCGGCCAGCATCCGCTCGGCCTCCAGGTACAGCTCGATCGCCGCCTCCTCGCTCGGGGCCCGGTCGGCCTCGGCGAGCTTCGCGTCGAACGCCGGGTTGGAGTACAGCCCGTCGTTGGACGACGCGCCCGTGCGGAACAGCGGCGTGAGCCAGTTCTCGATCGACGGGTAGTCGGCGATCCAGCCGGCCCGGTACATGCCGGTCATCTTGTGCGCGTTCACGTTCTGCCGGAACTCGCCGAGGCTGGTCGACGGCACGAGCCGCGCTTCGACGCCGAGGGTGTTCTTGATGCTGTTGACCACCGCTTCGGCCCACTCCTGGTGCCCGCCGTCGGTGTTGGTCAGCAGCACGATCTCCCCGGTGTAGCCCGACCTGGCGAGGGCCTCCTTGGCCTTGTCCGGGTCGTACGTGCAGTTCTCGCCGCACTGACCGGGCCGGTAGCCCTTCATCAACGGGTGCGCCCAGCCGTCCGCGGGCTTGCGCGTCCCCTCGAAGATCCGCTCGGTGATCTCCTCGCGGTCGATCGCCATGGAGATCGCGCGGCGCAGGTCCGCGTTGTCGTAGGGCTCCAGGTAGAACGGGAACGCGATGGTCTGGTTGTTCAGCGTCTCCCGCTGCACCACCCGGTCGCCGAGGTCGGTCTCGTACTGCTTGCCCGCCAGCGCGTTGGGCGGCAGTTCCTCCATGAAGTCCAGGTTGTTCGACACGAGGTCGGCGTAGGCCGACTCCCGGCTCTGGTAGACCTTCAGGGTGAGGTCCTTGAACTTCGGCTTGTCGGCGCCCTTGTAGTCGTCGTAGCGGGTCAGCTTGATGTCGGCGCCGACCGCGCGGGAGACGTACTTGAACGGGCCGTTGCCGATCGGGTTCGCCTCGAAGGCGGCGCGGTCGGCGAAGAAGGCTTTCGGCAGCGGGGAGAACACCTCGTAGCCGATGGTCACCGGGAACACCGCGAACGGCTCGGACAGCGTGATGGTGAACGTGTGGTCGTCCACGACTTCGAGGCCGGACATCGTCTCGGCGGTCGGCGCCGGCGGCTCCTGCGGCCCGTCGGCGCCGTCGGGGTCGGCCGGGTGGACCGCGTCGAAGCCCTCGACCTGGGAGAAGAAGCTCGCGCCCTGGGTGGCGTTGGGGCCGTAGGCGGTCCAGTTCCAGGCGTCCACGAAGCTGTCGGCGGTGACCGGGGTGCCGTCGTGGAACAGCCAACCCTGCTTGAGCTTCACGGTGAAGAGCTGGGAGTCGGCGGTGTCGATCGACTCGGCCATCGCGTTGACCGGCTGCGCGTCCTGCGCGCGGTACTCGACCAGGCCGGTGAACAGCGGGTCGAGGACGCGGCTGCCGCCGACCTCGGTGGTGTTGCCCGGGACGAGCGGGTTCTCCGGCTCGGTGTTGAAGATCGTGATGCCGGCTTCGGTGTCCGTGCCGGCCGGGGTCTCCGCCGAACCGCAGGCCGTGGCCACCAGGGCGAGCGCCACGGCTGCGGCGGCAGCGGCGGTCGTGGTTGGGGCCGGGGTCCGGGTCGGGCGTGTTAATCGTGCACGTGACATGGGTCCTCCCACCTGATCGGGGTCACCGAGCAGAGTCGACCGCTTTCACAGCGTGAGGGAGAACCTAGGGGCAGCGTGACCGGGGCCACACGGGTGCGCGAGTCACGACCTGGTCACGATCGATCCCAGTTGACGGACGGGTGGGTTGACCTGCGGCTGAGCCGGGTCAGCCGGCGCAGGGGCGGACCCGTGGCGCCTCAGGCCAGGGCGAAGGCGATGCCGTCGAGGATGTCGTGCTCGCTGGCGACGAGCTCGGTGACGCCCTGCGCTTCCAGGTGGTCGGCGAGCGTGCGGACGACCAGCGCGCCGCCGCAGATCACGTCGACCCGACCGGGGTGCATCGGGCCGAGGGCGGCGCGCTCGTCGTGACCCATGGTGAGCAGCTTCGCCGTGACCTCGCGGATCCGGTCGAGGCCGAGTCGGGCCAGGTGGATCTCCTCCGGCTCGTAGCGCGGCAGTTCCTTGGCCAGCGCGACGAGGGTCGTGACGGTGCCGGCCACGCCGATCCAGGTCTTGGCCTTGGCGGTCGGCACGGCGGCGAACGCCTCGGCGAGCACGTCCCGCGTCACCCGCACCGCTTCCTCCACCTGGGCCTCGGTCGGCGGGTCCGAGTGCAGGCAGCGCTCGGTGAGCCGGACGCAGCCGATGTCGACCGACCGGGCGGCCTCGACCTCGCCGCGCACTCCGTTCCACGTGCCCAGGACCAACTCGGTCGACCCGCCGCCGATGTCGGAGACGAGGAACGGGCCTTCGTCCGCGTCCAGGTCGGACACCGCGCCCGTGAACGAGAGGCGGGCCTCCTCGTCACCCGTGATGACCTCGGCCTCCACGCCGAGCACTTCGCGGGTCATGTCGAAGAAGGCCGCTTTGTTCGCGGCGTCCCGGGTCGCGGACGTCGCGACCATCCGCACTCGCTCGGTTCCCTTGCGGCGCAGGATGTTCGTGTAGTCCACGAGCGCGGCACGGGTGCGCGCGATGGCGTCCGGGTGCAACTCACCGGTCGCGTCGACGCCCTGGCCGAGCCGGACCACCCGCATCTCCCGGTGCACGTCCCGCAACCACCGCTCCCCACCGTCCGATGTGGTCACGTCCGCGACCAGGAGTCGGATCGAGTTGGTCCCGCAGTCGATCGCGGCCACGCGTGCCATGCCCGATGTCCTTCCCCGGTGATGAGTGCTGCCCCCAGGAGACTAGTGGTGGGCGGTCGTCCGGCCAGGGCCGGCGGGTTGGTTGGCTGGTTGGTAGGTAGGTAGGTAGGTAGGCGGAAGGTCTAAAGATCAAAGATCAAAAGCGTCCTCGCCGGACGGGCAGATCAGCAGGATGACCCCTCGTTCAGCGGTCAAGCGCCGGGTCCGTCGTGGGTCCGGACTCCGTGTCATCCCACCGACCTCCCTCCGGGCTACCACACGTATCAAGGGGGCAGCCATCAGCACACCACCGGGCAAAGGACGCACAGCCCCCTTGACACGCGCGGTAGGGCAAAGCCAGGTCGGCGGGATGACACGAACCCCTCGTTTAGAGGCAAGAGCCGGCACCGAGCCCATAACGACACGGGCCCACACCACCCGCTCCGGACCCGCCCCTCCCGGGCCACTGACACGCCCTTCCTCCCAAAGGAGGGCTTCGTGTCATCCCGCCGACCTGGCAGAGCCCTACCGCACGGGTCAAGGGGGCACATCCCACCCAACAGGAACACTAGGCCGGAACCGCCCCCTTGACGCGTGTGGTAGCCCGGAGGGAGGTCGGTGGGATGACACGAAACCCGGACCCACAACGGACCCGCAACACCACCACCCAACCAGGAGTCATCCTGCTGATCTGCCCGTCCGGCGAGGACATGCTTTTAAGGCTTTGATCTTTCCTCTTTGGCCTGGACACAGCCATCGGAACGCACGAACGAACGAACGAACGGGCGCTCGCCGAGTGATTGCGAGATTGCGAGCGCCCGCCCGTACGTCAGCCTGATCGCCTGTCAGCCCATCGCCTGTCAGTTGGGCGCGTGGATCTGGTCTGCGGAGTTGGCCGCGTAGTCCCGCGTCGCCCCACGCACGAACATGTTCTGCTCGGCGTGGTTACCGGAGAAGTACTGCTTGATCGAGCCGTTGAACGGCGTGGTGGAGGCGTTGCGGCCGTACACGTCCGTGTAGACCGTGGTCGGCCCGGAGTTGCGCAGCTTGAAGCCACCCGCCCGGAACTCCCGCAGCGTGCCCTTGAAAGGCGAGCGCGGGTCGTCCCACGCCACCCCGTTGTTCCACTGCGACGGGACGGAGTAGGTGACGCCGCAGCCCGTGGCGGCGGCCTGCGCCACGAACACCGTGCTCCCCACGCCGACCGCGGCGACCGCCACTGCCGATAAGAATCTGAACCTGTATCTGCGCATGGTCTTTCTGCCCTCCATCAAGGTGTAGCCGGTATCCGTGCGGCGGCTCAGGGCATCGCGGGGTGAGGGTGGATTCGGGTTGCCGTCAACGCCGGGAAGAAGCGCGAGCGCCGCGGCGGAACCCCTCGCGGCTGATCGGACGACCGGCGGCGTGGTCCACGGGCATGCTTCCTCCTCGTTGAGGGCAGCGGGACAGCACTCGGCGAGCCTGCTTCGACCGGTGGCGGGATGGCGGCCGCCGCGCACCGGGGTCGTTGCGCCGCGGCGGGTTCGGTCGGTCGTCGTGCGGCCCGACGACCGGATCACCGAAGCACGGCGGGTGACCGGACCGGCGGATCGGGATCTGCCGGTGCGGGTAGTGTTCGACCGACTCCACGGCGTTGTCAACGCTTGTCGAAACGTTGCGAAAGCGCCTGTCTTAATCCGTTAAGCGCTCTGTGGGATCACCCGGTGCGGGAAAAGTGGCTCTCAGGCGACTCAGGTGGCCCGCATGGACGACGACGTCGGGTAGGTCGGGCCTGAACCGGTTGAGGACGTGCTCCCGGACGTGCCGCTGGACGTGCCGCCCGTCGTGCCACCGGACGTGCCGTCGGGCGACGTGCCGGCCGAGGTCGTCCCGGCGGGCGTGGTCGCGGGCGCCTCGGTCGTCGTGGTGGTGGTCGTCGTCGTGGTCGGCGTGGGGCAGCCGGGCGGGATCGACGGCGTCGTGGTGGGCGTCGTCGTCGGCGTGGTGGTCGTCGTCTCCGTCGGCTGCGTGGGGCACGTCGGCGTCGTCGTGGTCGGACTCGTCGGCACGGTCGGGGTGAACGTGATCGTCACACCGGGCCGCGTCGTGGTCGTGGTCGACGTCGTCGTCGGGTTCGACGTGCCGGAGGACGGCGGCGTCGTGTTGCCGGGCGGCGAGGCGTTGTTGTTGTTGTCCGACGGGGTGTTGCCGTTGCCCGGGTCGGGCCCGAAGTCGTCGTCCGAGCCGATGATGTCGGGCAGCACGGGCACGCCGCTGGCGTACACCTCCGCCCAGTACAGCACCGTGGCGACGTACTCGTTGGACTGGTTGTAGCGGAACACCGCACGCGCGCGCTGCACCGGATCGCTCACGTCGGCGTTGTTGGCGCACAGGTAGTTGCCCGCGCCGATGGTGGCGTCGTAGATGTTGTTCGGGTTCCGGTCGCCGTCCTCGTTGCCGTCGGCCGCGTAACCGGCCCACGTGGACGGGATGAACTGCATCGGGCCGACGGCCCGGTCCCAGGTGCGGTCGCCGTCGAACCGGCCGCCGTCGGTGTCGCGGATCGCGGCCACGCCGGGCGAGCCGTCGAGCACGGGGCCCACGATCCGCTCGACCGTGGTGCCGCTCTCGGTGACCCGGCCGCCGCGGGCGTGCCCGGACTCGATGCGGCCGATGCTCGCCAGCAGCGGCCAGTCCAGCTTGCAGCCCGGCGTGGTCCGACCCAGCCGGTCGGCCGCGCGCATGTAGGCGTCGAGCATGACGCCGGGGATGCCGTGCTGGCCCTCGCGCAGGAACCCGCCCTCCAGCGGGGGCAGGTCGTCCTCGAACTCCGACGGGTCGTCGGCGTCGGCCAGCAGGGCCGCGCTCAGCTCGTCGGTCTCGGGCAGCCGGCCGGTGGCGCCGAGCTTGCCCTGGGCGTCCAGCGCGAGCGTGCCCAGCACGTCGCCCGGACCGGGCGGCACGGCCTCGACGTCGGCGCGGTCGGCGGAGGCGAACCAGTCCATCGGCGCGGCCGTGTGCAGCAGCGCCGGCACGAGCAGCGCGGCGGTCGCGGTCGCCGCGAAGCCCCATTGCCGAGGCGTCATCGTGCCCGGATGGACCTTGGTCCGCTTCCGCCCCCGACGCTTCGACTTCGGCACAGCCACGAACTCCCCATCGACTCGTCACCCGGCCTGCAGACCAGCCTGCCTGATCCGAACGGCGGTGTCACGGGCACGGCTGAGCTTTGTGCCCGAAGAACTGCCCCTACGGTCAGTTTTTCACCTTTGACGCGCAATCACCGCTCGGCCACCACTGCGCGAGCAGGTCGAGCGCCTCGTCGCCGAACGGGTTCACGCCACGGCCGGCGGCCAGCGAGTGCGCCACGTGCACGTGCAGGCACTTGACCCGGGTCGGCATGCCACCGGCGGTGACGGTCGTGCCGAGCGGCTCGATCGCGTCCCGCTCGGCCAGGTACAGCTCGTGCGCCCGGAGGTACCGCTCGGCCAGCTGCTCGTCCGTGGCCAACCGGTCGGTCATCTCCTTCATCAGCCCGGCGCCCTCGAGCCTGCTGACGTAGGAGTTCAACCGGGAGCAGGTCAGGTAGTACAGGGTCGGGAACGGCGTGCCGTCCTCCAGCCGGGGACTGGTCTGCACGACCGCCGGGTGCCCGCTGGGGCAGCGCGCGGCCACCTCGCGCATCCCCCGCGGCGCGCGGCCCAGCTGCGCCTCGACCGCCGCCCGGTCCTCGTCGCTCACCGTCATCGTGCCGCCGCCGAATCCCACAACTGCTCGTACCACGCCTTGTCCTCGGCCGGTTTGGTCTCCGGTCGCTGTTGGTCCAGTTCACGCTCCGCGTCACCGGGGAGCTGCACGATGTAGGGCGTCTCGCCGGGCCGCACGTAGTGCAGCCTGCGCCGCGCCTCGGCCTCCACGTGCGCCGGGTCGGCCAGTTCCCGCTTGCGCTGCTCCAGCTGCCCCACCTCGGCCCGCAGCGTCTCCTGCGAGGCGGTGACCTCGCGCAGCTCCTCGCGCTGCGCCAGGTACGTCCGCAGCGGCACGGCGATGCTCAACGCCAACGCGCACACCACCATCGCCAGCAACGCGGCCCGCCGCGTGCCGGTCATGCCGAACGCGCCGCCCGTGCCCGCGCCCGCCCTGGTCCGCGCCCTGGACTGAGGCTTGCGCGCCGCGGGCCGGGTGGTGCGCGGCGCGCCGTCGGCCCGGCCATTGCGCGGTTCCGGCTTGCGGGGCTCGCCCTTGCCCGGCTCGCCCTTGCGTGCCTGGCCGCGACGGGCCCGCGCAGGGCGGGACCCCGACGCGGCCTCGCGACCGCGCCGGGGTTCCCGTTCCCGTCGTGCCATCAGCTCTCCGGCGTGTACCGCGGGAAGGCCAGGTCGCCGGCGTAGCGCGCGGCGTCGCCCAGGGCCTCCTCGATGCGCAGGAGCTGGTTGTACTTCGCGGTGCGCTCGCCGCGGGCGGGCGCGCCGGTCTTGATCTGGCCCGCGCCGACGGCCACGGCCAGGTCGGCGATCGTGGTGTCCTCGGTCTCGCCGGACCGGTGCGACATCATCGACTTGTAGCCGTAGGACGTGGCCAGCGCGACCGCGTCCAGCGTCTCGGACAGCGTGCCGATCTGGTTGACCTTCACCAGCAGCGCGTTGGCCGCGCGGCGGGAGATGCCCTCCTCCAGCCGCTCCGGGTTGGTCACGAACAGGTCGTCGCCGACGATCTGCACGCGCTCGCCCAGCTCGGCGGTCATCTGCACCCAGCCGTCCCAGTCGTCCTCCGACAGCGGGTCCTCGATGGACACCATCGGGTAGGCGTCGACCAGCTCGGTGTAGTAGCCGGTCATCTGCTCGGCGCTGCGCTTGGTCTTCTCGAACGTGTAGGCGCCGTCGGCGTAGAACTCCGTGGCGGCCACGTCCAGGGCCAGCGCGATGTCGCGGCCCGGCGTGAAGCCCGCCTTCTCGATCGCGACCAGGATCAGGTCCAGCGCGTCGCGGTTGCTCGACAGGGACGGCGCGAAGCCGCCCTCGTCGCCCAGGCCCGTGCCCAGGCCCTTTGACTTCAGCACCGACTTCAGCGCGTGGTAGGTCTCCGCGCCCCAGCGCAGGGCCTCGCGGAAGGTCTCCGCGCCGATCGGCGCGATCATGAACTCCTGGATGTCCACGTCGGTGTCGGCGTGCGCGCCACCGTTGAGGATGTTCAGCATCGGCACCGGCAGCACGTGCGCGTTCGGGCCGCCGATGTACCGGAACAGCTCCAGGCCGCTGGACGCCGCCGCCGCCTTCGCCACCGCGAGCGAGACGCCGAGGATCGCGTTCGCGCCCAAGCGGGACTTGTCCGGCGTGCCGTCCAGGTCGACCAGCTTCTGGTCCACCACCCGCTGCTCGACGGCCTCGATGCCGACCAGCTCGGGACCGATCTCGTCGAGCACCGCCGTGACCGCGCGCTCGACGCCCTTGCCCAGGTAGCGCTTGGCGTCGCCGTCCCTCAGCTCGACCGCCTCGTGCTCGCCGGTCGACGCGCCGGACGGAACCGCGGCGCGCTCCAGCGTGCCGTCGTCCAACGCCACCTCTACCTCGACGGTCGGGTTTCCTCGCGAGTCCAGGATCTCGCGGGCGCCGACCTGCTCGATGACCGCCACGTGCGCTCCCTCGTCAGACCATCTGTGTATCGATGCCGAGCCTAGTTGGTGCAAGGTGTGGGACGGCCCCGGCTCGCCTGTTCGAGCGGCGTTCGCCCGCCGTTCGCCCGGGCGACGGGCGGCGGGGCGTACCGCCGGGCGGGACGGGGACGCGGCGGCCGAGCGCGTCCGCCACCGCTCGGGGCGCGCGGGGACCGACAATGGTGCGGGATCCGGCTCGGTGACGTTAGGACGGTGCACGCGTGGTTCACGTGGCGCGGGGTGGGGACGGGCCGCTGCTGGTGCTGCTGCACGGGCTCGGCGGGACCGGGTCGGTGTGGCGCGGCGCCGCGGCGGCCTGGCCCGGGGCGTGGTTGGCGGTCGACCTGCCCGGCCACGGCCGGTCGGCGCCGGCGGCGCGGTACTCGTTCGGGTCGTTGGCGGCGTCCGTGGCCGGGGCGGTCGGTTCGGGGCCGGTGGCCGTGCTCGGGCACTCGTTGGGCGGCGTGGTCGCGTTGACGCTGGCCAGCGGGTGGTTCGGGGTGGACGTGCGGGCGGTCGGCGGGCTCGGGATCAAGCTGCGGTGGACGGCGGAGGAGCTGGCGCGGGCCGCCTCGCTGGCCGCGAAGCCCGCGCGGGTGTTCCCGACCCGCGAGGAGGCGTCGGCGTGGGCGTCGAAGCTGGCCGGCGTGCCGTTGGAGGACGGCGTGGTCGAGGTGGACGGCGGCTGGCGGGCGGCGCTGGACCCGGCGGCGTTCGGGGTCGGCGCGCCGGACGTGGCGGGGCTGCTGGCGGTGGCGAAGGCGCCCGTCGTGCTGGCGGCGGGCGAGTCCGACGGGATGTGCCCGCCGGAGCACCTGCTCGCGGCGCGGGCGGACGGGGTGGTGCTGCCCGGGGTGGGTCACAACGCCCACGTGGAGCAGCCGCTGTCGATCAAGCCGGTGCTCGACCGGCTGCACGGCGCTCTCGTGGCGTGACACACCGATCCCGTCATCCGGTCGGCTGTCGTGTGCCGGCCGGATGGCCGGGTAGCGTTGATCGAACCATGACGGACAGCACCTTCGAGGCGTTCCGCCGAGCCGAGGCGCTGCTCGCGGACCGCCGACCGCTGGAGGCGCTGCGCGAGCTGCGAGTCGTGCTCGAAGCGGCGCCGGACCAGGTGGGCGTGCAGCTGCTCGCAGGTCGGGCCTACCTGGGATCGGCCCAGCTCAAGCGTGCCGAGGCGGCGTTCCGGAAGGTGCTCGACCTCGACCCCAGTGATCACTACGCGCGGTTCGCGCTCGGTCGGACGTTGCAGCGGCAGAGCCGGCTGCCCGAGGCGCTCACGCAGCTGCGGATGGCGGCGGCGATGAACCCGTCACCGGAGTACCAGGAGGCGTTGGGCGAGGTCAGCGCCCGGCTCGCGGTGGAACGGGACCGATGACGGCCTACGAGCTCGGTCCGGTGGTGGCCGAACGCCGGCTGGAGTGCGTGGCCGGCGACGGCGCCCGCACGGCGGTCGTGATCAGGATCGGGACGCCCCACCCGGACCCGCTGAGCGCGAACGGCGACTGGTGCTGCCCCCACCAGGTCCTCGGTCTCGGCGACGAGGCCGTCGGCGCGGCGTTCGGCGTCGACTCCCTGCAAGCCCTGCTGCTCAGCGTGTACCGCGTGCGCCTGGACCTGGCCGCACGCGCGGCGCAGGCGTCGGTCGAGCTCGACTGGCTCGGGCAGCCTGAGCTGGGCCTGACCGTCGACCCGCACGTGCCCGCCTGACGGTGCCGGCCCGACGGCTCAGCCTGACCGTGCCCGCCTGACGGGTCAGCCGCCGATGCTGGCGCGGGCGTAGGCGTCGGCTCCGCTGTAGACGTTCTGGCCGTACTCGGTCGAGTTGTTGTAGGCCAGCACGGCCGCCCACCAGCCGGCGCCCGTGCCCAGGTCACGTCCGCCCGAGCACAGGTAGCGGGCGGCGGCCAGGGCGGCGTCGTCGATGTTCTGCGGGTCCGGGTTCTGCCCGTCGCCGTTCGCGCGCACCGCGTAGCGGGCCCACGTGGTGGGGATGAACTGCATCGGGCCGACCGCGCGGTCCCAGCGGGTGTCGCCGTCGAGCGCGCCGCCGTCGCTGTCCGCGATCGCCTTCACGCCCGGTGAGCCGTCCAGCGGGATGCCGATGATCGGGCGTGACGGCCGGCCGTCCTCGCCCAGGCGCAGGCCGCCGATCGTGCCGTGGTGCGACTCGATGCGGCCGATGCCCGCCAGCGTCGCCCACGACACCCGGCACGCCGGGTTCTGCGACCGCATCACCAGGTCGGCGACGGCGTACGCGCGCAGGGCCCGGACGGGGATGTCGGTCTTCTCCGACAACGCCGTCGCCCACGCGGTCAGGGGCTCGGCGTCGCCCGCGGCGGCCGAGGAGGCCTGTGGTTCGCCGGCGGGCACGTCACCCGCGGAGCCCGGCGCGGCGGCGCCCGGTTGGACCTCGAGGAACGGCACCGGGAACGGCGGGTCGGCGGCGGGCCTGGGCCCGGACCGGTTGAGCGTGCTCAGGGCCCAGGCGCCCCCGGCCACGAACGCCAGCAGCAACAACACCAGCGCCAGGCGTCCGGCGAGGTCGCCGGCGCGGCCGCGCGACGGCGGGCGCGACTCGGTCTTGGACGGCGGCGGAACGACCACCGCCCCAGGCTACGTGCTGAACCCGGGTGCCCGGGCGTGCTCGGCGCCGTCGCCGCCCGAAACCCCCGATCAGACGCCCGGAGACCGCCGGGATTCCAGCCGAGGGGGCCGGTTCACCGTGTTCCGGGCGTTCAACGCGGGGGTCCTGGGCGTAGGACGCGCGCGGTCAGGACGTAGGACACGCGCGAGGTGGCGGTCGGGTCGGTGGGGGTTGTCGGGGCTGGTGAGGGTGAGGTGGTGGGGTCGGGTGAAGGTGAAGGTGAGGTGGACGTGGGAGAGGTGGGGGTCGGGGTGCTGGCGGTGGCCGAAGGTGATGGGGAGGTGGATGGTGTCGGAGTGGGGTGCGGGAGGGGTTCGGCGCCGGTTCGGGCGCGGGCGGTGACGGCGTGCGTCGAGGTGGGCGGTGGGAGCGGCGGGTGGTGCAGGGCCCGGCGGTCCGTGGACGGGGCGGGGCTCGGTGACGGGGCCGGCACGGACGGGGGCGGCGGGGTGGTCGTGGCGGCTCCGGTCCGGTGCGTCAGCGGGACGGGCGGGACCTGGGTGCGGGCGCTGACCAGGGTCTGGCGGCCGGACGGTGGCGCCTGGCCCGACGGTGGCGGCGCCGGCTGACCGAACGTCAGCACCAGCGCCGCCACCCCGCCCACCGCCGCCAGCGGCAGCACCACGACCGCCGCCATGCACCCGCGCCCACTGCGCGGCGACTCACGATGACTCACCCGTTACCCCGCCCCCCGAACCCGATCTTGCGTGGTACCCATTGGTCGGTTTCGGACCACCGGCCGCAACCACCACGCCGTCACACGCCCGGGTGAACTCGATCAGGCGAGGGGCGGTAGCTGCGGCGGAACGGCCGCCGGCCGCGCCTCCAACGCCTCCAGGGCCAGCCGCACCGCCGTGTCCAGCTGCGGGTCGCGCCCGGCCACCCGGTCCTGCGGCGTGACCACCACCTCGACGTCCGGGTCGACGCCGTGGTTCTCCACGCCCCACCCCGGCCCGGCGAACCACGTCGCGTACCGGGGCTGCGTCACCAACGTCCCGTCGACCAGGTGGTACTGCATGTCGATGCCGATCACCCCGCCCCACGTGCGGGTGCCGACGACCGGCCCGATGCCCATCTCCTTGATCGCCACGTTCACGATGTCGCCGTCGGACCCGGCGAACTCGTCCGCGATCGCGATCACCGGCCCGCGCGGCGCGTCGCCGGGGTAGCTGTCCGCCGTGGTGTACCCGCGCGCCACCGACCAGCCGATGATCCGCCTGCCCAGCTTCTCCACCACCAGCTCGGACGTGTGCCCGCCGCCGTTCTCCCGCACGTCCAGCACCACGGCCTCGCGCCCCAGCTCCACCCGCAGGTCGCGGTGCAGCTGCGCCCAGCCCGCGCCCATCATGTCCGGCACGTGCAGGTACCCGACCCGCCCGTCGGTCAGCGAGTGCACGCGCGCCCGCCGGTCGGCCACCCACGCGTGGTAGCGCAACGGCTCGTCGTCCTCCAGCGGCACGACCACGACCCGGCGCGGCTCGCCACCGCCGCCGGGCCGCACGGTCAGCTCCACCGGCTTGCCCGCCGTGCCGACGAGCAGCGGCGCGGGCCCGGTCAACGGGTCCACCTGCCGCCCGTCGACCGCCACGATCGCGTCACCGGCCCGCACCGCGACCCCGGGAGCCGCCAGCGGCGACCGCGCCGCCGGGTCCGACGTCTCGCCCGGGATCACCCGCGCGATCCGCCACGCGCCCGCCTCGTCCCGCTCCAGGTCGGCGCCGAGCAGCCCCACGGCACGCCCGCGCGACCCGTGCGCCGGGATGACGTAGGCGTGCGACGTGCCCAGCTCGCCCTGCACCTCCCACAGCAGGTCGACCAGGTCGTTGTAGCTGCCCAGCCGGTCCACCAGCGGCCGGTAGCGCTCCAGCACGCCCGCCCAGTCGACGCCGCCCATGTCGGTGCGCCAGAAGTGGTCCCGCATCAGCCGCCCGGCCTCGGCGTACGCCTGCCGCCACTCGGCCGCCCGGTCCACCACCACCCGCACCCGCGACAGGTCGACGTCCACCGAGTCGTGGTCGTCGGAGTCGACCTTCCGGTCGGTCGGCACGACCCGCAGGTCGCCGCCGTCCTGCACGACCATCCGCTGCCCGTCGCCGGTCACGTCGAACGCGTCGACGCCGTCCACCAGCACGTCGGTGCGCGACTTGGCCAGGTCGAACCGCTCCAGCACGGACCTCGGCGGCCGGGCCGTCGGGGAGGCGAGGTTGTCGCCGAGCACACCGCGCAACGGCGACCGCAGCCACAGCAGCCCGCCCTTGGCGGCGGTCAGGCCGGAGTAGCGGGCGGCGGCGACCGGCACCGTCACCACCCGGTCGGCCAGCCCGTCCAAGTCGACGACCGTGATCGGGTTCTCGTCGTCCTTGTCCTTGTCCTTCTCCGACGAGTCGTCGCCCACGGGCCGGCCGAGGCGCAGCGGGTCGAACGGCGACGGCGTGGTCGCGGCCAGCGGCAGCAGGTAGGGCCGGCAGCCGGTCGGGAACGACAGGTCGAACACGTGCGCGTCGTAGACCGGGTCGAAGCTGCGCACCGACAGGAACGCCAGGTAGCGGCCGTCCTCGGTGAACGTCGGCGAGAAGTCGGAGAACCGCAGCGGCGTCACGTCCACCACGGACAGGTCGGTGGTGTTGGTCATCCGGATGTGCTGCAACGGGCGCGGCCCGGGGTGCGACCACGCGAGCCAGTTCGAGTCCGGGGAGAACGCCAGGTCGCTGACGTGCGGGTTCGCGCCCTTCAGCACCTCGCGCACCTCGCCGGACTCCACGTCGACCAGCAGCAGCCGCCCGTCGTGCGTGGCCACGGCGAGCCTGCGCCCGTCCGGCGAGACGGCCAGCTCCAGCACCCGCCCGAGCTTGCCGACCGCGACCCGGCGGGGCTCGTTGCCGGGCTCCACGCCGCCGACCGGCGAGAACTCCAGGGCCTCCTCGCCGTCCGCGTCGGTCACCCACACCACGTTGTCGCCGACCACGCGCGGCAGCCTGGCCCGGACGCCGGGCTGCTCGGCCAACGCGCGCACCGGGCCGTCCCGGTGGGTCACCCAGTGCACGGTGCCGCGCACCTCGACCACGCTGCCGCGGCCGGTCTTGTCGGGGTGGAAGTCGTCGGGCCGCGACGGCACCGGCCGCGGCCTGCGCGCCGTGCGCGGTCCGCCGAGCGCGACCTCCAACCGCCGCGGCTCGGCCTCCAGACCGTCCAGGACCCACAACTCGCCCGCGTGCTGCCAGACGATCCGCTCGCCGTCGCTGGACGCGACCCGGGCGTAGAACTCCTGCTCGGTGTGCCGCCGCAGGTCGGAGCCGTCGGGCTGCACGGAGTACAGGCTGCCGACGCCGTCGTGGTCGGACAGGAACGCGATCCGGTCGCCGATCCACATCGGCGAGGTCAACGACGAGGTCAGCTCGGGCAGGATGCGCGCGAACTCGCCGTCACCGTCCACGTCGACCCACAGCTTGCCCGCCGCGCCGCCCCGGTAGCGCTTCCACCAGGCCGGGTCGCGGCCGTACACGGAGGTGACGACCACCTGGCCGGACGGGCCGAACGCGACGTCGTCCACCCAGCCGAAGGGCAGCCGCCGGGGCGGGCCGCCGTCGGTGGGGACGGCGTGCGCCCACTGCCGGTTCGTGGTCGCCTGGCCGGTGGACGTGACGGCGACGACCTCGCCGTCGGACGTCCAGCCGCGCACGCCGGTGGAGTAGTCGCCCCAGTAGGTGAGCCGGGTGGCCTCGCCGCCGTCCACCGGGGCCAGGTGGACCTCGGGCGCGCCGTCGCGGCGGCTGGTCCAGGCCAACCGGGTTCCGGTCGGGTCGAAGCGCGGGAAGGAGACGGGCACCTGGTCGGCGGTCACCCGCCAGGCCCGGCCGCCGTCGAGGGGGGCCAGCCACACGTCGTCCTCGGCCACGAAGGTCACGAGGTTGCCGTGCAGGTGCGGGAAGCGGAGGTAGGCCTCGGTCACCTCTTCGACGTTAGCGCTCCGGTGATCCCCACCCGACCCGCCCCGGCCAGGTCGCTGCGGCATCGAGATCAACGACCGGCGCGCGGGCCAACCGGATCACTCGGACAGGCGAATCCTGCAACCCGGGACAACCCGAACCGCATTTCTCCCGTTAGCCGGGAAAAACGGCGGCCACGGCGGCGGGGAGGACTGGCGGGCGAGTTGCGGGAGGAGCCGAGCGGCCAGAGCCGAGCGGCAGGAGCGGAGGGTGCAGGCGGTAGCGCTGGAGCACCCAGGGCCTGGGCCTTGCGGGCTCGGGCAGGCGGGCTCAAGCGCGGCTCGGGCGGGCTCAAGCAGGGCTCGGGCCGGGCTCGGGCAGGCCGGTGGGCTCAGGAGGGCCAGTGGGCTCGCCAGTCCGCGGCGGTCAGGGTGGTGAGCCCCGCCGCGCGAGCCGACCGCTCGGCCGCACGCACGTTCGCCTCGAACCGCCGCGCCACCGCGCGCAGCTCCGTCTCCGGGTCCTCACCGGCCAGCTTCGCCAGCGCCGCCACCGCGAACAGCGTCGTGCCCGCGTCGTCACCCTCCGGCAGCAGGTCCACCGGGAACCCGGCCCGCGCCACCCGCTGCGCCAGCTTCCCCGCCAGCGCCACCGCGGGCTGCCCGCTCGCCACGCCGTCCACACTGGACTGGCGCTGCTTCTCGACCTGCTTGAGCTCTTCCCACCGGTGCTGCTGGGACGTCGCGTCGTGCACGGCCGGGTCGTGGCCGGCGAACACGTGCGGGTGCCGTCCGACCAGCTTGGCCACCAGGTCGCCCGCCACCTCGTCGATCCCGAACGGCTCCTCGGCGTCCTCCGCCGCGATCCGCGCGTGGAACAGCACCTGGAGCAGCACGTCGCCCAGCTCCTCGCGCAACGACGCCCGGTCGCCGTCCTCGATCGCCTCCAGCAGCTCGTAGGTCTCCTCGACCAGGTACTGGCGCAGCGACTTGTGGTCCTGCTCGGCGTCCCACGGGCAGCCGCCGGGCGAGCGCAGGCGGTCCATCACGGCCGCCGCGTCCAGCAGCGGCACGGCCGGGGTGCGGATCACGGCGGACCCGGCCGAGATCAGCTCCAGCGCGGCGGGCTCGTCCGGGTTCGTGGTGATCAGCACCAGCGACGGGCCCGCGACCAGCTCCGACACCGGCTCGGCCGACCACAGCGCCGCGTCCACGCCCTCCCCCGCGTACACCGCCGCCGCGCCCCGCAGAGCGGGTAGCGCGGCGGCGGGCAGAACCGGGGCGGTGCCTACGACGACAACGGTCACGGCGACTTCTGCCGCACCGGCGCCTGGTAGCCGCTCATCTCACCCTCGCTCGCCGCCAGCGAGATGGCGGTGCCGTCCCACAGGCCGTAGCGCGGGTTGACCTCGATCTCGGGGTCGCCGGCCAGCGTCTGCACGAGCCGCAGGCCGATCTGCTCCAGCAGCTGCGGCGTCAACTGCTCGGTGGACGACTCGCCGGACGGCCGCACGTCGGTCTTGCGGTCGGTCACGTAGGCCACGATCCACTGCGCGCTGCTCGGGTCCGGCGCGAACGCCACCACGGTGCCCGCCGGCACGCCGAACAACGGCGACTGGGCGGCCTGCGGGGACTCGGCCGACCGCACCCGCTGGCCCTCCTTGGACAGGGTCTGGCCCTGGGTGCCGGAAGGCGCGTCGGCCACGAACTCGGCCATCTTGGCCGGGTCGGCCGCGACCTGCTTGGCCTTCGCGATCGCGTCCGCGTTGTCCTTGGTGAAGAAGTAGTCGAACGTGACTTCCATCCGGTCCACGTACTTGCGCGCCAGCTCGACCAGCAGCAGCTGGTCCCTGGCCCGCTCGCGGAACGTCGCCGCGTCGTACACGGTGTTCTGCGAGGCCAGTTCCGCGCCGCCGGCCTGCTCGACCGACTCGGTCACGGCCTCCTCGGACACCGAAACGCCCTCGCGCCGGGCCGCCTGCTCGATCAGCTCGTGCTGCACGCCCAGGGTCACCAGCTGCCGGGCGACCTGGTCGAGCTTGCGCTGGTCGTGCAGCTTCTGGGCCTCGGGCTCCTTCTTGAGCACGACGTCCAGCCGCTGCTGCACCTGCTGCAACGGCAGCACGGTGTCGCCGACGATCGCGGCCGAGCCGACGTGGCCGGGCCCCGTGCCGCAGCCCGCGACCAGGAGTGCCACCGCCGCGCCGATCAGGGTGAAGCGCCTCTGCACAGTCCTCACGACCAGTACCTTCTCACGTCCTCGTGACGCCGCTCACGGGAGTCCCCGCCAAAGACTCCAGGAAGTGCGCGCACCAATCCAGCAATTCCTGATCACGCAACTGCGGTGCGCCCATCCGGCCGCCGGCCGCGCCCTCCGTCGGCCGGGGCACGCTGACGGTGTGCGCGGCCTGCTTGTAGACCGCCTTCGGGAACAGCCGGCGCAGCCGCACGAGCTGGCTGTCCTTGAGCTCCAGCGGCGCGAAGCGGATCGTCTGGCCCTGGGTGGCGACCTCGGTGACGCCGTGGGCGCGGCACGTCTGCCGGAACCGGGCCACCGCGAGCAGCCGTTCGACGGGCAGCGGCGGGGTGCCGTAGCGGTCCTTCAGCTCGTCCCACACGCTCTGCAGCGCCTCGGCGTCGCTCGCGGCGGCGATCTTGCGGTAGGCCTCCAGCCGGAGCCGCTCGCCGGGCACGTAGTCGTGCGGGATGTGCGCGTCGACGGGCAGGTCGACGCGGACCTCGGCCAGCTCCTCCTCGGCCTCGCCGTCGGCGCCCGCGTGCTTGCGGAACGCCTCGACGGCCTCGCCGACCAGCCGCACGTACAGGTCGAAGCCGACGCCCGCGATGTGGCCGGACTGCTCGGCGCCGAGGATGTTGCCGGCGCCGCGGATCTCCAGGTCCTTCATGGCCACGGCCATGCCCGCGCCGAGCTCGGTGTTCTGGGCGATGGTGGCGAGCCGGTCGTGCGCGGTCTCGGTCAGCGGCGCCTCGGGCGGGTAGAGGAAGTAGGCGTAGCCGCGTTCCCGGCCGCGGCCGACGCGTCCGCGAAGCTGGTGCAGCTGGGCGAGGCCCAGCAGGTCGCCGCGCTCGACGATGAGGGTGTTGGCGTTGGAGATGTCCAGGCCGGTCTCGACGATGGTGGTGCAGACGAGCACGTCGTACTCGTTCTCCCAGAAGCCCTGGATGATCTTCTCGAGCTTGTCCTCGTTCATCTGGCCGTGCGCGGTGATCACGCGGGCCTCGGGGACCAGCTCGCGGATGTGCCGGGCGGCGCGCTCGATCGAGGACACGCGGTTGTGCACGAAGAACACCTGGCCGTCGCGCAGGAGCTCGCGGCGGATGGCGGCGGCGACCTGCTTGTCGTCGTAGGAGCCGACGTAGGTCAGGATCGGGTGCCGCTCCTCGGGCGGGGTGAGGATGGTCGACATCTCGCGGATGCCGGCCAGCGACATCTCCAGGGTGCGCGGGATCGGCGTGGCGGACATCGTGAGCACGTCGACGTGCGTGCGCAGGGCCTTGATGTGCTCCTTGTGCTCGACGCCGAACCGCTGCTCCTCGTCGACGATCACGAGGCCGAGGTCCTTGTAGCGCAGGCTCTTCTGCAGCAGCCGGTGCGTGCCGATGACGATGTCGACCTCGCCCTCGGCCAGGCCGGTGATCGTCTGCTCGGCTTCCTGGGCGTCGGTGAACCGGGACAGGCCCTTGATGGTCACCGGGAACGCGCGCATCCGCTCGGTGAAGGTGTTCAGGTGTTGCTGGGCGAGCAGCGTGGTCGGCACGAGCACCACGACCTGCTTGCCGTCCTGCACCGCCTTGAACGCCGCCCGCACCGCGATCTCGGTCTTGCCGTAGCCGACGTCGCCGCAGATCACCCGGTCCATCGGCACGGTGCGCTGCATGTCGGCCTTGACCTCGTCGATCGCGGCCATCTGGTCGAGGGTCTCGGTGAACGGGAAGGCGTCCTCCAGCTCGCGCTGCCACGGCGTGTCGGGCGCGAACGCGTGCCCGGGCGCGGCCTGGCGGGCGGCGTAGAGCTGGACCAGCTCGGCGGCGATCTGCTTGACCGCCTTCTTCGCCTTGGCCTTGGTGTTCTTCCAGTCGCTGCCGCCGAGCTTGTTCAGCGTGGGCAGCTCGCCGCCGACGTAGCGGGAGATCTCGTCGAGCTGGTCGGTGGGCACGAACAGCCGGTCGCCGGGCTGGCCGCGCTTGCTGGAGCCGTACTCCAGGACCAGGTACTCGCGGGTCGCGCCGGCCACGGTGCGCTGCACCATCTCGACGTACTTGCCGATGCCGTGCTGCTCGTGCACCACGTAGTCGCCGGGCCGCAGGGCCAGCGGGTCGACCGCGTTGCGGCGGCGGCTGGGCATGCGGCGCATGTCCTTGGTGGACGTGCCGTGCCGGCCGCCGGTGAGGTCGGTCTCGGTGAGCACGACCAGGGCCAGCTCGGGCAGCGAGAAGCCGTCTTCCAGCGCGCCGCGCACGACGGTGACGGCGCCCTTCTTGGGCGCGGTGTCGAGGGTGTCCCGGAGCACGACGGCGACGTCGGCTTCGCGCAGCTGCTCGGTGGCGCGCTGGGCCGTGCCCGCGCCGGGGACGACGAGGACCGCCGTGCCGCCGGAGGCGGTGTGGGCGCGCAGGTCGGCGAACGCCCGGTCGATGTCGCCCTGGTAGGCCTCGACCTGCTTGAGCTCGAGCCGGACGACGTCCTCGCCCTCGGTGGTGAGCTGGCTGAGCGTCCACCAGGGCCTGCCCTGGGCCCGCGCGGACCCGGCCACGTCGGCGAGGCTGTGGTAGGCGCTGGAGTCGAGGTCGATGGGGCTCTGCCCGCCGCCCGCCGCGGCCATCCAGGAGGCCTCCAGGAACTCCTGGCCGGTGCGCACGAGGTCGGCGGCGCGGGCGCGGATCTTCTCCGGGTCGTTGAGCACGACGTGCGTGCCGTCGGGGACGACGTCGGTGAGCAGCTGCAGCTCGCCTTCGCACAGGGCGGGGATGAGGGCTTCCATGCCTTCCGACGGGATGCCCTCGGCGATCTTGGTCAGCAGCTCGTGCAGGTGCGCGTCGGCCGTGTGCTCCTCGGCCAGCGCGGCGGCCTTGGCCTTGACCTGCGCGGTCAGCAGCAGCTCGCGGCACGGTGGCGCGATGAAGCCCGCGACCTCCTCCGGCAGCGACCGCTGGTCGGCGACCGCGAAGGGGCGGATCTCGCTGACCTCGTCGCCCCAGAACTCGACCCGCAGCGGGTGCTCGGCGGTCGGCGGGAAGATGTCCAGGATGCCGCCGCGGACCGCGAACTCGCCGCGCTTCTCGACCATGTCGACGCGGGTGTAGGCGATCTCGGTCAGGTTGGCCGGCAGCGCGTCGAAGTCGTGCTCCGAGCCGACGGCCAGGTGCACCGGTTCGAGGTCGCCGAGGCCGGGCGCCATCGGCTGGATGAGGCTGCGGACGGTGGTGATGACGACCTTGAGCGGGTGCTCGCCGGGGTGGGCGAGGCGGCGCAGCACCTCCAGCCGGGCGCCGACCGTGTCGGCCCGCGGCGACAGCCGTTCGTGCGGCAGCGTCTCCCAGGACGGGAACAGGGCGACCTGCTCGTGCCCGATGAGGTCGCAGAGCACGGCCTTGAGGTCGTCGGCCTCACGGCCGGTCGCGGTGACCGCGAGGACGGGCGCGTGCTGGGACAGGGCCGCCGCGACCAGCGGCCGGGCCGCCGGTGGTCCTTCGAGTTCGAGGTCGGGCACGCCGACCGAGTCGGCGAGGGCGCGCAGCGCCTTGTCGGGCAGGACAGCGGTCAGCAGGCCGGACAGCGGGCCGGGCTGGGGCATTGCGGTGGCTCCCCGGGGATCAAACGCGGACAGACCCCTGCCCGGGACTGGACGAGGACGCGCGTCCACCGGAGGGGTGCTCGGCTGCCAGCCTACGGCCCTTCCGGGCGGGGTGCCCCGTCATTTCGGTTGACGGCGAGGTGACGCTGGGTACGTGGAGCAAAGAGAGATCAGGGCCGACTACGACGATCGGCACATCACCGTGTACCAGGCGTACTCCCCCGCCATCGCCGTTCCCGCACTGGCGGCGGGGCGGTTCGTGCCGCCGTTCAAACCGGGGCGGATGACGTGGATCAAGCCGTCTTTCCTCTGGATGATGTACCGGTCCGGGTGGGGGACGAAGCCGGACCAGGAGTGCGTGCTGGCCGTGCGAATCACCCGATCGGGGTTCGACTGGGCGGTGCGGTCGGCCGTGCCGAGCGACGAGGGGATCGGGCGGAAGCCGGACGTGCGGGTGCAGTGGGACCCGGAGCGGAGCCTGCGGCTGGGCGCGCTGCCGCACCGGTCGTTGCAGCTGGGGCTGGCCGGTGAGGCGTCGCGGCGGTACGTGGACGAGTGGGTCGTGGGGCTGACGGACGTGACGCCGCTGGCGCACGAGGTGCACGCGCTGGTGCGTGCCGGCGACCTGGACGGGGCGCGGGCGTTGCTGCCGGTGGAACGGCCTTACCCGATGCCCGGCGGGTGACGGGTCAGTGACGGGCCGTCGACGGGTCGCTTCGAGGGGACGCTTCGAGGGGCGCGTGACCGGGTCGCGTGAACGGGGAGCACACACGGGGGTTGCCATGCTGGGCGTCATGCGTCGGTTTGTCGGGTTCGCCGCGGTGCTGGCCGCGTGCGCGGCGTGTTCGGCGGAGGGCTCCGGTGGCAGCGCGCCCTCGACGACCACTCCCGAAGGGCTGAAGGTCGAGGTGGTCGCCTCCGGGCTGAGCCACCCGTGGGACGTGGGGTTCCTGCCCGACGGGCGGATGCTCGTGCCGCAGCGGCCGGGGCGGATCGCGCTGGTCGCGGACGGTCGGGTGAGCGACGTGGAGGCCGAGCTCGGTGACGTGGAGGCGCGGGGCGAGGGCGGGCTGATGAGCCTGGTCGTGCACCCGGACTTCGCGACCAGCCGTCGGTTCACCACGTGCTTCAACACGTCCTCGGACGTGCGGCTGGTGACGTGGGAGCTGGACGGCACGAGGGCGACGAGGGTGAAGGACCCGTTGCTCTCGGGGCTGCCGACGGCGTCGAGCGGACGCCACTCGGGGTGCCGGATGGCGCTGGACCGCGACGGCAACCTGCTCGTCGGCACCGGGGACACCGCGCGCGGCGACGTGGCGCAGGACCGGTCCAGCCTCGGCGGCAAGGTGCTGCGGGTCGACCTCGCGACCGGCGAGGGCGTGGCGGGCAACCCGTTCGGCGACCGGATCTACACCTACGGGCACCGCAACGTGCAGGGCGTGGCCGTGCGGCAGGACGGGATGGTGTTCACCGCCGAGCACGGGCCGTCGGTGGACGACGAGGTGAACGTGCTCAAGCCGGGTGCGAACTACGGCTGGGACCCGTCGCAGGGCGGCACGGTCGGCGGGTACGACGAGGACGTGCCGATGACGGACCTGGAGCGCTTCCCGGACGCCGTGCCCGCCGTGTGGTCCTCCGGCCGTCCGACGGAGGCGATCTGCGACGCCGCGTTCCTCTCCGGCGACCAGTGGGGCTCGCTGAACGGCGTGCTGGCCGTCACCGCCCTGAAGGGCTCGAAGCTCCTGCTGTTCACCGTCACCCAGGAGGGCGGCGTCCACTCCGTCTCCATCCCGCCGGAGCTGGACGGCACCCACGGCCGACTGCGCGGCGCCGAACTGTCCCCCGACGGCTCCCTCTACGTCACCACCTCGAACGGCACCGACGACAAGCTCCTCCGCATCACCAACCCCAACCCCTGACCTCCGCGCGTTCGACACGCGGGGGTCAGCGGGTGCGCAGGCGGGGTTTGTGGTCCATGTGGGACAGGCCCTTCCAGGCCAGGTTGACCAGGTGGGCGGCCACTTCGTCCTTCTTCGGCTTGCGGACCTCGAGCCACCACTGGCCGGTCAGCGCCACCATGCCCACCAGCGCCTGCGAGTAGAGCGCGGCCAGCTTGCGGTCGTAGCCCTGGCGGGAGAAGTGCAGGCCCAGGATCGACTCCACCTGGGACGCGATGTCGTTCAGCAACGACGAGAACGTGCCGGTGGAGGACGCCACGGGCGAGTCGCGCACCAGGATCCGGAAGCCGTCCGTCGAGCCCTCGATGTAGTCCAGCAACGCGCACGCCGCCTGTTCCAGCAGCTCACGCGGGTGCCCGCCGGACAGGGCGTTGACGATGTGGTCCATGAGGTACTGCATCTCGCGGTCCACCA
This sequence comes from Actinosynnema sp. NPDC002837, assembly GCF_040295345.1. NCBI lineage: Bacteria > Bacillati > Actinomycetota > Actinomycetes > Pseudonocardiales > Pseudonocardiaceae > Actinosynnema > Actinosynnema sp. NPDC002837. The sequence continues at coordinate 133,285 of NZ_JBEOVG010000009.1, read as the reverse complement.
CGACCGCGTAGATGCCTTCCTTGCCACCGAAGTGCTCGTACACCACGGGCTTGGACACGCCCGCCCGGTGCGCGATCTCCTCGATGGAGGTGACCTCGAAGCCCTTCTCGGCGAACAACGCCCGGGCCACGTCGAGCAGTTGCTCGCGCCGCTCCTTGCCCGTCATCCGCACGCGCGGCACCGGTGCCCCGTCGCCGCGCCGTCTCCCCGCCACCCAGACCACCCTAAACACCTGCCCCCCGCGTGAGTCGCGAGGGGCAGGTGGTCGCTTGCCCGACCGCTTCTACTTCTTGGCGCTGATGCGGGCCAACCGCTGCTGGTTCGGCCAGCGCACGTTGGTCGCCCAGCCGAACTTCTCGAACAGCCAGATCAGCCGCGCGGAGGTGTCGATCTGACCGCGCTTGACGCCGTGCCGCGCGCACGTCGGGTCGGCGTGGTGCAGGTTGTGCCACGACTCGCCGAAGCTCAGGATCGCCAGCGCCCACACGTTCGCGGAGCGGTCGCGCGCGGCGAACGGGCGGTCGCCCACCATGTGGCAGATCGAGTTGACCGACCACGTCACGTGGTGCAGGAACGCGACCCGGACCAGACCGGCCCAGAAGAACGCCGAGAGCGCGCCGGCCCACGACATGGTGATCAGACCGCCGAGCACGGCGGGCGCGAGCAGGCTGATCGCGGTCCACAGCGGGAACAGCTTGTCGATCCGGACCAGGTCCTTGTCGGCCAGCAGGTCCGGCGCGAAGCGCTCCGCGTTGGTCTTGTCGCGGTCGAACAGCCAGCCCATGTGGGCGTGCCAGAAGCCCTTGGCCAGCGCGACCGGCCCGCGGCCGAACAGCCACGGCGAGTGCGGGTCGCCCTCGCGGTCGGAGAACGCGTGGTGGCGGCGGTGGTCGGCGACCCAGACGATCACCGGGCCCTGCAGCGCCATCATGCCCGCGATCGCCAAGCCGATCTTGAGCGCGCGGTTCGCCTTGAACGAGCCGTGCGTGAAGTACCGGTGGAACCCGATCGTCACGCCGAGGCCGGCCAGGTAGTAGAAGGCCACGAACAGCGCGACGTCCACCCAGCCCAGGCCCCAACCCCAAGCGAGCGGAACGGCCGCGAGCAGAGCCAGGAACGGCACGATGACGAACACGTACACGCCGAACTGCTCGACGTGTCCCCGTCGCCCTTCGATCATCGGCTTGGGTCCACGATCCTCGGGACCTTGCGGCGTGGACCTGCTCTCCAGGGTGCTGGTCATACATGTACCTCGTTGTGTGCTCGGGGCTACCTACGGAACCGTAACTTACGGCAGCGTAAGTTAGGCCAACCTCGTGCCGCCATAGGCGGGGCCAAAGTCACGGCGTGTTCTCAGGAAGTCGGGCGTGTCGATCACGGTGGGGGCATCATTCGGTGATGGGGTCACCGAACGTCCGCGCCCGCCGCCGCCTCCGCCTCGCACTGGTCACGTTCGCGGTGGTGTTCCTGCTGGTCATCGGGGGTCTGCTGGGGTTCGGCTGGTACTACAGCGGCCAGCTCCTCGACCCGGAGAACGCCCGTCCCGGCTACCGCGACACGGTCACGTCGTCGGCTTCGGGGACCGTCGCGCTGGCGGAGTCCAGGGTCACCGTGCTCCCCGGCACGTGGGGTCTCGTGTGGCCGGGCGGCGGCGCGAAGGTCGGGCCGGTGACCCACCGGTCCGAGGGCACGGTGGTGCGCGAGTTGCAGGGCGAGGCCCCGGCGGACGGCACGCAGGTGCGGCTGGAGACGTCGGTCTGGAGCACGGACCCCGCCACCGCGCTCGACCTGGAGTACACGGATGTGCGAATTCCGACCGAACTGGGTGACGCGCCCGCGTGGTTGGTCCCCGCGACGTCGGACACGTGGGTCGTCGCGGTGCACGGTCGGGGTGGCACGAGGGCCGAGGCGCTGCGGGTGATGCCTGCGTTGCACCAACTGGGACTACCCGTTCTCGCCGTGACCTACCGCAATGACGAGGGCGCGCCTCGCTCGCCCGACGGCCTCTACCACCTCGGCGACACGGAGTGGCGTGACGTGGAGGCGGCCGTCCGGTACGCCCGCGAGCACGGCGCGCGCAGCGTCGTGCTGTACGGGTGGTCGATGGGCGGCGCGATCGTCGGCCAGTTCCTCGGCCGCTCGGCGGAGGCGCGCGACGTGGCCGCGGTCGTGCTCGACGCACCTGTCGTGAGCTGGACGAAGACGCTGGAGCTGCAGTCGCGCAACCGGGGCGTGCCGGTGCAGCTGGCGCCGATCGCGGAGCTGGTCTCGGACTGGCGGGTCGACCTGGAGTTCACCCGCTTCGACCTGCTCGACCACCCGCCCGCGCGCAGGCCGCCGACGCTGCTGTTCCACGGCGGCGCGGACGGCACCGTGCCCGTGCAGGCCTCGCGCGACCTGGCCGCGGCGGCGGACCGGCTCGACTGGCCGATGCGGTACGTGGAGGTGCCCGCGGCCGAGCACACGGCGGCGTGGAACGTCGACCCGGAGGCCTACGACCGCGCGCTGACGGAGTTCCTCGACTCGGTCGACGCGATTCGGTAGCGCGACGGGCATCTGCTTGTGCCCGTACGACTACACAAGGTAGTTAAGCGGGTGATTGTTTCGCCCGAAATCGTGGCGAACAGGGGCCGGAAGACCTCCCGGCGAGGCCGCCGAGCGTCGACCCGAAGCGGCGAGAAGTTCACCCAGCCGTGATGTAGGCCACGTCGTCCGCCGCTCTGACGTGCATAAACACGCAGTGTCATGATCGAGTCACGGTGGGCTTGCCGCCACTTGAGTGGTGGTGCTGACCTTCGAGGGAGACTCGTGACAACATGTGTTCGCGCGGTCGGGGCGAGCCTCGACCGTTCCGCCATGGTGTAAAGGCAGCACCTCGGATTTTGGTTCCGATGGTCCAGGTTCGAATCCTGGTGGCGGAGCGAGGGGCCGGGCCACGAGGGCCCCGGCCGCCCTGCGTCTGCATGGGGGTGTGAGTCGCTGCACGAGGAAGCGGTCGACGAGCAGGACAACGTGGCGCCGGCGCTCCACGAGATGTCCGACGCGTGGCTGGTCGGCCGCGCGAGTGAGCTCGTGGCCGTGGCCCAGAGCAGCCACCTGTCCGACCAGCTCGACGCGGCGCACGAGGTCGACGAGATCCTGGCCGAGGCGCAGGGCCGCGGCGAGCCGCGGATCGTCGGCCAGCTGCTGCGCGCGGCCGCGGTGGTCCGGATCGTCACCCCCGGCCTGGTCGACCTCTCCGACTCCGTCCTGGACGAGATGCTGGCGCACTGCCGCCGGCACGGCCTGCTGGTGCTGGAGGCGGAGGCGCACGCCCTGCGCGGGAGGCGCTACCTGCTCGGCGGGTTCGAGGACAAGGCGCTGACCGAGGTCGCCGCGGGCCTCGCGATGCTGGAGGAGGACCTCAGCCCCGACCCGATGATCGACAAGCGCACCTGGGACCGGCTGCTCGCCTCGGCGTTGCAGTCGACCGGGCTCGTGCTCACCCAGCTCGGCGTCTACGAGATGGCCGACGAGGTGCTGGCGCGGGCGCACAACGCGATCCGGGACAGCGCCAACCCGCACCAGATCTACGTCCACCTGGTCAACCGGGCCCGGCTGCTGATCGGCTGGGGCCTGCGGCTGGAGCGGGTGGACAACTTCGAGGAGGCCGCCGAGCGGTTCGCCACCGCGTCGGCCATCGCCACCGCCGTCGAGGGTCCGTTCCGCGAGTCGCTGCACCCCGGCAGGCGCGACCGCACCGCCGCCGAGCAGGTGCCGGTGATCGGCGCGGCGCACGCGCTGGCCAAGCCCGGCGCGGAGCACATCGCGCGGCTGTGGGCGTTGCGCGAGCTGGCCATGTACGCCCGCGAGCTGATCATCGTGTCGATCGCGCTGGCCCGCTGCCTGGAGATGGAGGAGCTGCCGCAGCAGGCGTTGCAGGTGCTGCACGACGCGCAGGACCGGCTGGAGCACGACACGTCCGAGCCGACCCTGATGCTGTGCCTGACCCGGGAGTACGCCCGGATGTCCGGCCCGCACGGCGAGCGCACCATCTCGGCGTTGCAGACCTACGCCAACGCGCTGGAGGTGGAGCTGTGGCTGATGCAGGAGGCGCGCACCGCCACCCTGCTCACCCGGCGCGACCACGAACGGCTGACGCGGGCGCACGGCGCGATCGCGCAGCAGGCGTTGCAGGACCCGCTGACCGGGCTGCCGAACCGCCGCGCGCTCGACGACCGGCTGGCCGCGCTGATCAACGCCCAGACCCACCCGATGGCCATCGCGCTGGTCGACCTCGACGGGTTCAAGGTCGTCAACGACAAGCACTCGCACGCCGAGGGTGACGACGTCCTCCGCGTGATTGCGAGCACACTGCGCCAGGCGTTGCGGGGTGACGACCTGGTGGCCCGCTACGGCGGCGACGAGTTCGTCGTGCTGCTGCCCGGCGCGCCCCTACACGCCGCCGAAGCGGCCCTCGCCCGAGCCGTGGATGCCGTCGCCGCACTGCCTTCCGACCTGTCCAGGGGGGTCACGCTGTCGGTGGGCGTGATCTCCGTGCGCCCGCGCGAGGCGGCCCACGCGGCCCTCGCCCGAGCAGACTCGGCGATGTACGCCGCGAAGCGCCGAGGTGGCTGCCAGGTTGCGGCCGTGGAAGTAGAGCCCTCCTCGGAGGCTTAGTATCGGCACCTGGCGGGAAGCCAGGCCCCTCCCGCTGAAGGCACGCACTCAGCTAGGGAGAGCGCTGATGCTCGAGGGTGTCCCCACCCCAGTCAGCACGATCGTCCTCGCAGCGGGTGAAGGCACCCGCATGCGCTCAGCCACCCCGAAGGTCTTGCACCGCGTCGCGGGTCGTTCCCTGGTGGAGCACGCCGTGCGCGCCGCCGCCGGGACGGACCCGGACCACCTCGCCGTCGTGGTCGGCCACGGCCGCGCCGCGGTCGCCGACCACCTCGACAGCCTGTCCACCGCGCTGGACCGCAAGGTCACCGTGGCGGTGCAGGAGCAGCAGAAGGGCACCGGGCACGCGGTCGGCTGCGGGCTCGCCGAGCTGCCCGCCGACCTCGGCGGCACGGTCGTGGTGACCTACGGCGACGTGCCGCTGCTGGACTCCGACACGTTGCGCGGCCTGCTCGCCGAGCACGGCGCGCGCGGCAACGCCGTCACCGTGCTGACCGCCGTGGTGGCCGACCCCACCGGGTACGGGCGGATCGTGCGGTCCGCGGACGGCTCGGTCGAGGGCATCGTGGAGCAGAAGGACGCCACGCCCGAGCAGCGGGAGATCACCGAGATCAACTCCGGGGTGTACGCGTTCGACGCGGCCGTGCTGCGCGACGGGCTGTCCCGGCTGTCCACCGACAACGCGCAGGGCGAGCTGTACCTGACCGACGTGCTGACCATCGCGCGCGGCGACGGCCGGCGCGTGGGCGCGCTGGTGACGTCGGACGCCTGGCTGGTCGAGGGCGTGAACGACCGCGTGCAGCTGGCCAGGCTGGGCGCCGAGCTGAACCGCAGGCTGGTGGAGGCCGCGATGCGCTCGGGCGTGACCGTCGTCGACCCGGCCACCACGTGGCTGGACGCCGACGTGCGGCTGGAGCGGGACGTGCTGATCGAGCCGAACGTGCAGCTGCGGGCCGGCACCACCGTCGGAGAGGGCGCGGTCGTCGGCCCGGACACCACGCTGTCGGCGTGCGTGATCGGCGCGGGCGCGACCGTGGTGCGCACGCACGGCTCCGGCGCGGAGATCGGCGCGGGCGCGTTCGTGGGCCCGTTCGCCTACCTGCGGCCGGGCACCCGGCTCGGCGAGCGCGGCAAGATCGGCACCTTCGTGGAGACGAAGAACTCCGAGATCGGCGCCGGCAGCAAGGTGCCGCACCTGAGCTACATCGGTGACACGACCATCGGCGAGCACTCCAACATCGGCGCGGCCAGCGTCACGGTGAACTACGACGGCGTGCACAAGCACCGGACCACGATCGGGTCCTACTGCCGCACCGGCTCGGACAACATGTTCGTCGCGCCGGTCACCGTCGGCGACGGCGCGTACACCGGCGCGGGGACCGTGGTGCGGCGCGACGTGCCGCCCGGCGCGCTGGCTGTGTCCGGCGGACCCCAGCGCAACCTGGACGGATGGGTGGTGTCCCGCCGTGCGGGCACGCCTTCGGCCGAAGCGGCGGAGCGCGCTCTGACGCCCGAGAATGCAGGCACAACCGATGAAGGGCGCTGACGTGAACCCCACGATGGCCGGGACACCCAAGAAGAACCTGATGCTCTTCGGCGGGCGGGCCTACCCCGAGCTGACCGAGCAGGTGGCCAAGCACCTGAACGTGTCGGTGACCCCGCAGTCGGCGTACGACTTCGCCAACGGCGAGATCTTCGTGAGGTTCGAGGAGAGCGTGCGCGGCTGCGACGCGTTCGTGATCCAGTCCCACTGCGCGCCCATCAACCAGTGGCTGATGGAGCAGCTGATCATGGTGGACGCGCTGAAGCGCGCGTCCGCGAAGCGCATCACCGTGATCATGCCGTTCTACCCCTACGCGCGGCAGGACAAGAAGCACCGCGGCCGCGAGCCGATCTCGGCCCGCCTGGTCGCGGACCTGTTCAAGACCGCGGGCGCGGACCGCCTGGTGGCCGTGGACCTGCACACCGCGCAGATCCAGGGCTTCTTCGACGGCCCGGTGGACCACCTGTGGGCCATGCCGTTGCTGGCCGAGCACATCAAGGCCAAGTACGCGGGCCGCGAGATCACCGTCGTCTCGCCCGACGCCGGCCGCACCAAGCTGGCCGAGAAGTGGGCGGACACCCTCGGCGGCACGCCGATCGCGTTCATCCACAAGACCCGCGACCCGCTGCGGCCGAACGAGGTCGTCGCCAACCGGGTCGTCGGCCAGGTCGAGGGCCGGCTGTGCGTCGTGATCGACGACATGATCGACACCGGCGGCACGATCACCAAGGCGGTGGACCAGCTCCTGTCCGAGGGCGCGTCGGACGTCGTCATCGCCGCCACCCACCCGGTCCTGTCCGGCCCGGCCATCGAGCGGCTGCGCGACTGCGGCGCCCGTGAAGTGGTGTTCACCGACACCCTCCCGATCCCGGCGGAGAAGCGCTTCGACGCCATGACCGTCCTCCCGATCGCGCCGCTGCTGGCGCGCGTGATCCAGGAGGTCTTCGAGGACGGCTCGGTGACCTCGCTGTTCGACGGCAACGCCTGACACCCCGCGCGCCCTGCGGGATGATCCCCGGATGGCGCTCGAACGCGAAGGGCCCGGCACGCGCGACGTACCGGGCCCTTCGACGTCCAACTCGGTGTCGGGAACCGTGCACGGCCCGGTCGCACAGATCGGCGTCGTGCACGGCGACGTGAACCTGGTGACCGGCGCCCCGGTGAAGACCAGGTACCGGGAGCAGGTGCGGCGGATCGCGCCGCCGAAGTTGATCGGTCGTGAGGCCGAGCTGGCCGACCTGGCCTCGTTCAGCACGTCCTCTCCCACTCCCTACCGCTGGTGGCGTGCGCCGGCGTGGTCGGGCAAGTCGGCGCTGATGTCGACGTTCGTGCTGAGCCCACCGCCAGGCGTCCGCGTGGTGTCGTTCTTCATCACCGCCCGCCTGGCCGCCCAGAACGACCGCAACGCGTTCATCGACAACGTGTTGGAGCAGCTGGTCACGATCCTCGGGCAGGACCTGCCGCCGCTGCTGACCGAGTCGACCCGCGAGGCCCACCTGCTCGGCCTGCTGACCGAGGCCGCCGAGGCGTGCCGTGACCGCGGCGAGCACCTCGTGCTGCTGGTGGACGGCCTCGACGAGGACCGCGGCGTGACGACCGGCCCGGACGCCCACAGCATCGCGGCGCTGCTGCCGGTCGCCCCGCCGGCGGGCCTGCGGGTGGTCGTCGCCGGCCGCCCGAACCCGCCGATCCCGAGCGACGTCCCCGACCACCACCCGCTGCGCGACCCGGACGTCGTCCGGCCGCTGACCACGTCACCGGCCGCGCAGGCCGAACGCGCCGACATGGAACGCGAGCTCAAGCGCCTGCTGCACGGCTCGCCGACCGAGCAGGACCTGCTCGGCCTGCTCACCGCGGCGGGCGGCGGCCTCACCGCGGCCGACCTGGCGGAGCTGACGGGCTGGTCGGAGTGGGACGTGGACGACCACTTGCGGGCGGTGACGGGCCGCAGCTTCAGCAGGCGCAACGCCCACTACGCGCCGGACCGGTCACCGGACGTCTACCTCCTCGGCCACGAGGACCTGCACGTGAAAGCCATCGACATGCTCGGCCCCGGCCGCATGCGCGAGTACCGCGACCGCATCCACGACTGGGTCCGGACCTACCGCGACCGGCAGTGGCCCGCCGAGACACCGGAGTACCTGCTCCGGGGCTACTTCGCGATGCTGACCGCCGCCGGTGACCTGGACTCGATGATTCGGTGCTGCACAGACCCCAACCGGCACGACCGCATGCTGGAGCTGTCCGGTGGCGACGGTGCGGCGCTGGCCGAGCTCGCCGCCACGCAGCAGGTCGTGCTGTCCGCCGAGGAGCCGGACCTGGTCACGATGAGCAAGCTGGCCGTGCACCGCGACCACCTCACCGGCCGCAACAAGTGGCTTCCCCGCGACCTGCCCTCGCTCTGGGCAGGCATCGGTCACGTCGACCGGGCCGAGGCGCTCGCGACCTCGTTCAGCGAAGGCAACCAACGTGACCGCGCGTTGCGGACGACCGTCGAAGCGGTGATCCGACTCGGTGATCTGGACCGCGCCGTCGACCTGGCCTCGGCCATCAGTGGGATCGACTACTACGGTGACGCTTTGGAGTCGATCATCAAGGCGGCCGTGGAAGGTGGCGACCTCGATCAGGCCCGAACGCTGGTCGCACGGGCCGAAGGGACCTTCCGGCTGGTGAAGGACGCCTATCGGCAAGGCAGGGCGATGGCGGCTCTGTCCCGGTCGATGATCCGTCTCGGAGATCACCTCGGCGCCGAACGGCTGGCCGCGTCGATCGCGGACCGCCGGTTCCGCGGCGAAGCGCTCCGTGCCGTGGTCGAGTCCGAGCGGGGCGACCTGGCGCGGGCGACCGACCTGGCCCGCTCGATCGAGGACACCCGCAGCCGTGGTCAAGCTCTGCAAGCCGTGGTCGAGGTCGAGGTCGACGACCTCGATCGTGCGCAGGCCCTGGCGTTGTCGATCACCGACTCTGCGGCTCAAGGGCGGGTGCTGGACACGGTGGTCCGCCGCCTGGTCGAGCGTGGCGAACTCCAGCGTGCTTCAGCCGCGGCGCACCAGATCGTGGACACCGCGCGACGCGGCTACTCCCTGGTCCGCGTGGCCGGGGCGGTGTCCGGGCACGTCTTGGCCGGTCAGGTGTTCGACTTGGTCCTGTCGACCGCGCGGTCGACCACCGACGCCACCGCCCCGGGTCAGTCGCTCACCACCGCGGTGCGCGAGGTGATCCGCACCGATGACCCGGAAGAAGAGGCCGACTTCCTCACCCGCACGGGCAGCCTGGGCACCGAGGTGGCCGCCATGCACCAGGGCCGCGTGCTGCTCGCAGCGGTCTACGCGGCCATCACAGCCGGCGACCTCGACCGCGCCGACGCGCTGGCCGACAGCATCACCGAGGTTCGGCACCGCAGCCGGGCGTTGCACGCCCTGACTGAAGCGACGCTCGGCCTCGGGGCCGCCGACCGGGCCGCCGGGTACCTCGACCGGGTCGAGGCGCTCGTCGAGTTCACCGGTCACCCGATCCGCTACAGCCAGGCGTTGGCGTGGGCGCTGCGCGCGGCGATCGCCGCCGACGACCGGGATCGGGTCGAACGGCTCTTCGCGCGGGCCGAGACCGCCGCCCGCGCCCTGCCGGACGCGAGCGCACAGAGCTGGGCGCTGCACGCGGTGGTCCAGGCCGGGATCGCGGTCGGTGAGGTCGACCGGGTACGGCGCCTGGCCGGTTCGATCATCGACGCCGACTCCCGGGACCGAGCGTTCGTCCTGGTGACGCGGGCCCTGGTCGACAGCGACCTCGACCAGGCCGAGGCGCTCGCCGAGTCGATCTCGACACCCGGGTACCGGGGCTGGGCGCTCGCCGCCGTCATCAGGGCAGCGACCGGGCGCGGCGACGTGAAGACGGCGCGGCGGGCGCTTCACCAGGCCACCGCCGTCGCGCGACGCGCCGCCGACGCCACCCGTCAGAGCCGGGTGCTGGCCGCGTTGATCGACGAAGTGGTCCGAACCGGCGACATCGGGCAGGCCGAGGCCATGGCGGACTCCATCGCTGAGCCGGGCAGCCGCAGCAAAGTGCTGGCCACCCTGTCCACCGCCACGCGTCAAAACGATCCCGAACGCGCCGACGTGCTGCTCGACAAGGCCAAGGCCGCCGCGTTGGGCATCACGAACCTCTTCGGACGCGACGACGCGATTTCCGCTCTCGTCCGGCACCTCGGCGCGGCGGGTCGGGGCGCCGAAGCGGAAGCGCTCGCCTACTCGGTGATCGAGCCCATCTTCCGCAGCGGGGCACTCGGGCGAACATCGGACACGTACCGCCTGCGAACTCGACGACACGGTTCGGCGGAGCCGGAGCAGGACAACCAGACGGCCGCGTCACGGGTCCACGCTGCGGCGGCCGACGGCGACTTCGAACGCGCCGAGGAACTGGCCCTCTCCATCCCGGACCCGGACTACCGCAGCCACCTGCTGGAGTCGCTCGTGCGGGACGTGATCCTCGACGGTGACCTGGAGCGGGCGGCGGGCCTTGTCGCCCGAATCCCCCAGCCGGCACGTCAGCGGTTCGCGGTCGCCAACGTGGTCCGCGCGGCGATCGCCACCGGGGACCTCGACCGGGCGGCGGAACTCGTCGCCGGTTGGGAGGCCGACCACCGGGAGACAGCGGCCGAGTTGACCGTCGAGATCGCGATCGCGTCCGGCGACCTCGACCGGGCCGAGACGCTGGCCGGCTCCATCACCACGCGCTACTCCCGCGACGACATGACCGGCCGGGTGGCGGATGCCGCCATCAGAGCCGGTGACCTCGACCGGGCCGAGGCGATCGTCCTCTCGCTGATCGAGTCTGGGCGCTCCAGCCGGCAGATCACAAAGGTGATCACCGCGATGGTGGCCGCAGGCAACCTCGACCGGGCGGAGCTGTTGCTGGACCGTGCCGAGGCTGCGGCCCGTTCGGCGAGCGAGGCGCATGCCGAAGCGACAGCGCTCGTGGCGGTGACCGAAGCCGTCATAGCGTTCGGCGACCACGACCGGGCGCACCAACTCGCCTGGTCGATCGCGGATCCGTGGTGGCGTGGCGACGCACTCGCCGCCGTCGCCTCGGCGTTGCTCAAGTCGGGCGACCCGGACCGCGCGGGTGCCCTCGTCGACTCGATTACCACAGCCGACGAGCCGACCAGGGCGTTGCACCTGGTCGACGCCGTCGAACCAGGGCCAGGGCGACGCCTGCTGGCCCGCGTCCTCGCGTCCGAGGGACGGGTGTTGGACTGGACGTCGAGCATCCGCGCCCTCTGCCGGATGGTCCCGGAAGCGCTCCCGGCGATCCTGGGCGAACTCGCCGTCATCGAGCGGGCGAGTGGCCCGGCCTAGTGCCGGATCGGCGCGTTGGCAACCCCGATTAGGCCCCGTCCCGAGAGTCGGCCTACACTGGCCAGGTTGCCTCGGCGAGGGCGAGCATCACGCTCGGCGTGATCGACGCGGCGGTTGTGATGCCGCGCGTGTTCACCCTCCGCGCCGCCCGCCGCCGCAGGCCAACCCCCGCTTCGCCCCGCCCGACGTACCCGCCGACGTTTACCAGGCCAGACCGTTAGGAGAGCCCCACCGTGTCCGAGGTCCGTCTCGCCGCAGAGCAGCGCACCGAGTTCGGCAAGGGCGCCGCCCGCCGCACCCGCCGCGCCGGCAAGATCCCCGCGGTGCTCTACGGCCACGGTTCCGACCCGAAGCACCTGGCCCTGCCGGCGCTCGAGTTCGCCCGTGTTGTCCGCGAGCACGGTCACAACGCAGTTCTCACGCTGGACATCGAGTCCTCCACCGAGCTGGCGCTGACCAAGACCGTCACCACGCACCCCATCAAGAACTACATCGAGCACGTCGACCTGCTGCTCGTGCAGCGGGGCGAGAAGGTCACCGTCGAGGTGCCGATCGTCCTCACGGGCGACGCCGCCGCGGCGACCCTGCTCACGCAGGACCTCACCACCATCCAGGTGGAGGCCGACGCGCTCAACATCCCCGAGCAGGTCGAGTACTCCATCGCGGGCTTGGCCGCGGGCACCCAGGTGCACGCCTCCGACCTGGTCCTGCCGGCCGGCACCACGCTGGTGACCGACGGCGAGGCGATGGTCCTCGCGGTGAACGCCGCGCCGACCGCCGCCGAGCTGGACGGCGACACCGGTGAGGGCACCGAGCCCGAGGCCACCGAAGAAGGCTGAGCCCATCACGTCGGGCAACTCGAACGGCACGCCTCCCCCGCCGCACGGCTGGGGCGGCGTGCCGTTCCCGTTTCTGAGCCCGGCGCAGGTGCGCGCCACCCGGTTCCCCCGCAAGAGGGGCAAGGGCTACGACCCGGCGCAGGTCGACGCGTTCGTGCTGCGCATCGCCGACGCGCTGGCCGGACGCGTGCCGCTGCACCCCGACCAGGTGCGCACGATCGCGTTCACCGAGATCGCCGGCGGGTACGACCAGCGGACCGTGGACGACTTCCTGGCCGCGTGCGAGCACCAGCTCCGGTCCGGTCACGTGCCGCCGACCACGTTGCAGACCGGCGAGGCGGTGCTGGCGGTGAAGCTGCCGCGCGCGCCGAACGGCTACGATCGCGGCGAAGTCGACGCGTTCCTCGGCCGGGCCGCCGCGGCGCTGGACGGGCGGGGGCGGATGACCTCCAGCGAGGTGCGCCACACCAGGTTCACCACCACGTCCGGGCTGCGGCGGGGCTACCAGGTCCGCGCGGTGGACGCCCTGTTGGACGAGCTTGAGCAGGAGTTGCGGTTCCGTGGTCGATGACGTCGCCCTGGTCGTCGGGCTGGGCAACTCCGGCCCCAAGTACGAGGGCAACCGGCACAACGTCGGCTTCCTCGTGCTGGACGAGCTGGCCGCGCGCGTGGGCGGGAAGTTCAAGGCCCACAAGGGCGGCGCCGAGGTCCTCGAGGGCCGGTTGGCCGGCCGCCGGGTCGTGCTGGCGAAGCCGCGCGGCTACATGAACACCTCCGGCGGTCCGGTGGCGGGCACGGCGAACTTCTACAAGGCGCCGCCGTCGTCGATCATCGTCGTGCACGACGAGCTGGACCTGCCGTTCGGCGTGGTGCGGCTCAAGCTCGGCGGCGGCGAGAACGGGCACAACGGGCTGCGGTCGATCACGAAGTCGTTGGGCACCAAGGACTACCACCGGGTGCGGTTCGGGGTGGACCGGCCGCCGGGCCGGATGGACCCCGCCGACTACGTGCTGCGCGACTTCTCGCTGGTGGAGCGCAAGCAGCTGGCGCTGGAGCTGGACCGGGCGGCGGACGCCGTGGAGGCGCTGCTGGAGCTGGGGCTGGAAGCCGCCCAGAATAAATTCCACTGAGCACAAGTTCCACTGAGCACAAGTTCCGCCGGGAACGAGGTCAGGCGCGGCCGAAGCGGGCGAGCAGGTGCCAGACCTTCTTCAGGTCCTGCTGGTCGTAGCGGTCGCGGGCGTCGCCGATGACCTTCGGCGTCAGCACGCCGTCCACCGCGACCGCCACGCCCAACTCGACGTACTCGGGGCCCCGGAAGTCCGGGTGGCGGCGCAGTTCGTCCACGGGCAGCCGGAACCCGGTGTGCCACTCGACCGCGCACGGCAGGCGGTAGGCCGCCTCCTCCACCTCCGTGCCCCGGTAGCTCGGGTCGAGCACGAGCGCCTCCGCGTCGGCCTCCAGCGACACGGGACCGTGCACGTGGGCCTCGACGTAGTCGTCCAGCGGGTCGCGGCGGTCGGCCCGCGCGAGCTCGATCAACGCCATCCGGTCGGCCGTGCCGAACGTCTCCGGCTCCAGCACGCTGTCCGGGTAGCAGAACGTGGTCCGGTCCACCACGTCCCGGGTCAGCCGCAAGTGCGACGACCCGAACCGCGGTGACGCGCCGTACGGGCTGAGGCGGAAGTTCAGCCCGCCGTACACCGGCCTCTCGTGCGGCGACGCGTCGTCGTAGGCGCCGCCGAACATCCGGCTCTCCCACCGCCACCGGTCACCACCGGCGAACGCGGTCAGGCCGCCGTTGCCGGTGCCGGTGACGAACTGCGAGACGTAACGCCCCGTGTCCGCGAGGGCGGCGACCACTCGTTCGGGGTGGAAGTTGAGGGTGACGCGCAGGGCGCGGTCGAGCGGTGTGCCGGTCGACCGCGCCCTCACGTGCCTCAGAGCGCGCTCCGCCGGCGACATCACACGGTGGGCACCAGGCCCGCGGCGGCGGAACGGCGCAGCTTGCCGGACGGCGTCTTGGGCAGGCTGCCGGGCTTGAGCACGACCACCGAGAACGGCCGCAGCCCGACCGCGTCCACGACCCGCGCGCTGATCTCCTTGCTCAACGCCCGCACCGCGTCGTCCTCACCGGCCAGCTTCGACTCGACCACCACGGCGAACCGCTCCCGCCGCGTGCCCGCGTCCAGCCGCACGGCCACCGCGTTGCCCGCGCGCACGCCCTCCACGGCGGTCGCGGCGCGCTCGATGTCCGTGGGGTAGATGTTGCGCCCACCCATGATGATCACGTCCTTGCGCCGCCCGCAGACGACGACCTGGCCGTCCACCACGTACCCCTCGTCGCCGGTGTCCAGCCAGCCCTCGGCGTCCTGGGTGTCCCTCGGGCCGTCCACGGTGAGGTAGCCGGGCGTCACGGCCTCGCCGCGCACCCGCAGCTGACCGACCTCGCGCTCGCCGAGCAGCTTGCCCTGCTCGTCCACGACCTGCACCTCCAGGCCCGGCAGCGGCGGCCCGAGCAGCGGGAACGCCCGCGCGTTGGGGCTGTCCGGCGGCACCGGCACGGCGCGGTGGCCCGCCTCCAGCTCCTCCGGGTCGACCACGTCGACCGAGAGCCCGGTGAACACCGGCGCGAACGCCACGCCCAGCGTCGTCTCCGCCATGCCGTACGCGCACAGCACGCACTCGGGCCGCAGCCCGAACCGCGCGCCCTCGTCGGTGAACATCTTCACCGCGGCCGGGTCGATGGGCTCGGCGCCGTTGAGCGCGATCCGCAGCCTGGACAGGTCGAACGCGCCGTCGTCCACGCCCCGCATGCGGCGGGCGGCGATGGCGTAGGCGAAGTTCGGGGCGGCCGTGATGGTGCCCTGGTAGCGGCTGATCAGATCCGGCCACAGGGTGGGCCGGCCGAGGAAGTCGACCGGCGTGACCTTGACCAGGTCGATGCCGAACAGCATGGGCACGGTCAGGAAGCCGACCATCCCCATGTCGTGGAACAGCGGCAGCCAGGAGACCATCCGGTCGGTCTCCGGGTCGAGCTCGGCGGCGACCTCCATCGCCTTGGCGTTGGACCACAGGTTGCCGTGCGTGATGCGGACGGCCTTCGGGTCGGCCGTGGAGCCGCTGGTCAGCTGGAGCAGCGCGGGCAGGTCCTCGTCGACCTCGACGGGCGCGGCCAGCGGCTCGCCGTCCAGCTCGGCCAGCCTGCGGTAGGAGACGCCGTGCTCGTCCAGCACGCCCGACAGCGCGTCGAACGGCGCGCCGAGCAGCACCAGCTTCGCGCCGATCATGGTGAGCACGCGCAACGTGTCACCGGCCCACTCGGCGAGGTCGGTGCGCGCCGTCGGCTGGTGCAGCATGGTCGTGCTGCCGCCGGCCAGCCACACCGCCTGCACGGCGGGCGCGATCTCGGCCGGGTCGCCCGCCAGGACGGCGATGGACTCGCCGCGCGCGACCCCCTCCGCCACGAGCGCGCCGGCCATGCGGGTCGCCTGCTGGTGCACCTCCGCCCACGACCTGCGGACCGGAGCGTTCGGCTCCCCCGTGGTCATGCCCCGCGCCCGTCCTCCGGCGCCCGTAGCGGTTGCCACCATCGTGTCCACGAACCGGCTCATGCCCGTCAGGGTAGAGCGATCTTCCGGCGCATTGAGCCGATAGGGCGAAACATCGGGTGCGTCGTCCGGCGATACTCCCCGGTACACCACACGAAGGAGGTAATGGGGTGGCCGGGTTCGACGCTCGCCAGCACATGCCGGCACATCCGGCGCCGCTGTTGGGCGCGCGGGATCTGCGGCAGGTCGCCTTCCACCGCCCCCCGCCCGGTCAGCCCGGGTACGACGAGGGTCAGGTGGACGCCTTCCTGGACCGCATCGAGGCAACGCTGCTCGGTCGGGACGACGTGACCGAGCAGGACGTGCGCGAGGTGCGGTTCAGACCCTCGCGGCCCGGCTACTACGCGGCCGAGGTCGACGCGTTCATGGACCTGGCGGCCGAGACGCTCGGCTCGACGCCGCAGCGGCGCCAGGCCACCGCTCCCGCGCAGGGCGCGCACGCCACGTCGACCGGGATGCGCCCGGCGGCCCGGCTGACGCCGCAGGACGTGCGCGGCGTGCGGTTCCACAAGCCCAGACCGGGGAACCGGGGCTACCACGAGGGCGAGATCGACGCGTTCCTCGACCGGATCGAGAACACCCTGGCGGGTCGCGACCACCTGACCGCCCGGGAGGTGCAGGACTTCGAGTTCAGCTACGCCCCTCCAGGTCAGGTGGGGTACGACGAGGACGACGTGGACACGTTCCTCGACCTCGTCGTGGTGACCTTGGAGCGAATGCCCGCACCACTTTTCCCCGTACCTCCTTCTCCCCTCACCTCCCCCGCCGCCCTCGCGCCACCCTCCTCACCCCTGCCCCCTCCCGCGCCCCCGGTGCGACCCCGTCCCGGCCCCGGCACGCGCCCGTTGACCGCTCGTGACGTCCGCACCGCCGCCTTCGGCAAGCCGCCGCGCGGCCGGCGTGGTTACCAGGAGTCGCAGGTCGACAAGTTCCTCGACCGGATCGAGAACACCCTGCTCGGGCAGGACGACCTGACCGCGCGCGAGGTCCGCGAGGTCCGCTTCAGCCGGCCCATGTTCGGCCGGCGCGGGTACGACGAGACCGAGGTGGACGCGTTCCTGGCCCGGGTGGAGAAGCAGCTGGGCGAGGGACCGCCGCGCCCGAGCGCCATCCCGCCGATCACGTCGTGGAAGCAGCTGCGGTCGATCAAGATCCCGTTGGCGGGGCCGGCGCAGCGCGGGTACCGGACGTCCCAGGTGGACCGGGTGCTGGAGGAGGTCGGCATCGCGCTCGACGGCATGCTCGGCGCGTCGTCGGCGGAGGTGGCGACGACGAAGTTCGCCACCGCGTTGATCGCGGGTCAGGGCTACGACTGCGCTTACGTGGACGAGCTGATGCCGCTGCTCGTCACCGAGCTCCGCCGCCGCGGCCGCTGACCCTCGCGTGTCGAACGCTCAGGACCCCCGAGTTCGCCGTTCAGGGTGGTCCTGAGCGTTGAACTCGGGGGTCCTGGAGTTTCAGGACTCGCGGGTCAGGCTTCGGCGGACTCGGCGGCGGACAGCCACTGGGCTTCGACGTCCTCCGCCTCGGCCAGGACGGCCTTCAGCTCGGCGTCCAGGGCCAGCAGGCGTTCGGGGTCGGTGGCCGCCTCGGCCAGCGCCGCGTGCAGCTGGGTCTCCTTCTTCTGCAACGCCTCCAGCCGCCGTTCCAGGCGGGACAGCTCCTTGCGCGCCGCGCGCTGGTCCGCCGCCGACGACGGCGCGGACGCGGGCTTCGCGCTCGGCACGACGGCGGCTTCCTTCTGCTTGTCCCGCCGCCGCAGGTACTCCTCGATCCCGCCCGGCAGGTCGGTCAGCCCGCCGTCGCCGAACAGCGCCACCACCTGGTCGCACACCCGTTCCACCAGGTAGCGGTCGTGCGAGATCACCACCAGCGTGCCCGGCCACGAGTCCAGCAGGTCCTCGAGCTGCTGCAGCGTGTCGATGTCCAGGTCGTTGGTCGGCTCGTCGAGCAGCAGCACGTTCGGCTCGGCCATCAGCAGCCGGCACAGCTGCAACCGCCGCCGCTCACCGCCGGACAGGTCGCCCACCGGCGTCCACTGCTTCTGCGACGAGAACCCGAACCGCTCCGCCAGCTGCGACGCCGACATCTCCTGCTTGCCCAGCACGACCCGCCGCGCGACCTCCTCCACGGCCTCCAGCACCCGCATCGACCCGTCCAGGTCGTGCAGCTCCTGGCTGAGGTGCGCGAGCTTCACCGTCTGCCCCTGGACGCGCTTGCCGCCCTCCAGCTCGCGCTCACCGGCCAACGCCCGCAGCAACGTCGTCTTGCCCGACCCGTTCACCCCGACGATCCCGACCCGGTCGCCCGGCCCGATCCGCCACGTCAGGTCGCGCACCAGCACCCGGTCGGGCACGGTCAGCGTCGCGTCCTCCAGCTCCAGCACGGTGCGCCCGAGCCGCCGCTTGGCGAACGCGAGCAGCTCCACCGAGTCGCGCGGCGGCGGCACGTCGGAGATCAACGCCTCGGCGGCGTCGATGCGGTAGCGGGGCTTGGACGTGCGGGCGGGCGCGCCGCGGCGCAGCCACGCCAGCTCCTTGCGGGCCAGGTTGCGGCGCTTCTCCTCGATCGTGTCGGCCAGTCGGGCGCGTTCGGCGCGGGCGAAGATCCAGTCCGCGTAGCCGCCCTCGTACTGCTCGACCTTCCCGTTCACGACCTCCCACGTGCGGCTGCACACCGTGTCCAGGAACCACCGGTCGTGGGTCACCACGACGAGTGCCGTGCGCCGGGCCAGCAGGTGCTCCGCCAGCCACCGCACGCCCTCGACGTCGAGGTGGTTGGTCGGCTCGTCCAGCACGACCAGGTCGAGGTCCTGCACGAGGGCCGCCGCCAGCGCCACCCGCCGCCGCTCGCCACCGGACATCGTGGCGACCGGCGAGTCCAGCCCGAACCCGGTGATGCCGATCCCGTCGAGGATCGACCGCACGCGCGCGTCGGAGGCCCACTCGTGCTCGGAGTCGAACCCGAGCGGGTCGATCACGGCGTTGCGCACCGTCGACCCCTCGGGCAGCTCGGTGCGCTGCGTGACCACCGCCATCCGCAGCCCGCGGTTCTGGCTGACCCGTCCCTCGTCCGGCGGGGCGAGCCCGGCCAGCACCTCCAGCAGCGTCGTCTTGCCGCCGCCGTTGAGGCCGACGACCCCGATGCGGTCGCCTTCGCCGACGCCGAGGGACACGCCGTCGAGCAACGGACGCACGCCGAACGACTTGGAGACGTTCTCCAAGTTGACCAAGTTGGCCATGTACCAGCACCTTCATCGAGAACGGGGTGACAACGCAGTACGCCAGCCTAGCTATCGCGCCGGTGACGACGGCCCGCCCCGGCTCGACGCACCGGCCACGACCGAACCAGGGAGTCCGATGTCACAGCTCAGCAGGGTCGTCGGCGCGTTCGCCGTCCTGTCAGCCGCAGGATGCGGCACCGCGGCCACTCCACCTGCGACGACCACCACCACGACCTCGACCTCCACCGCGGTGACCGAGCCACCTCCGACCGTGACGCAGGCCGCGAGGATGTGCACGGTGCCGGACGTGGTCGGCATGGTCCACCAGACCGCCCAGGACACCATGCAGTCCGCCGGCCTGTACCGGCTGCGCGAGCAGGACGCGACCGGTCAGGGGCGCCTGCTGGTGGTGGACCGCAACTGGACCACCACCGCGCAGAGCGTCGCCGCCGGTCAGGTGGTCGACTGCGACACCGAGGTCACGCTGTCGGCGAAGAAGGCGGGCGAGTAGGTCACGCGTGCACTTCGGGCGGGATCGGCCGGGGCGCTTCCTCGGTGCCGATGACGCGCGCGCCGTGCACCGGCCCTTGCGCCACGCGCACCGTCCGGCAGACCCCCGCGCCCGCCAGCTCGGCCGCCACCCGCACCGCCGAGTCGCCGTCCGTGCAGAGGAACGCGCAGGTCGGGCCCGAGCCGGACACCATGCCGGCCAACGCGCCCGCGTTCACGCCCGCGCGCAGCGTGCGGCGCAGGTTGGGGCGCAGCGACACGGCGGCGGCCTGCAGGTCGTTGCCGAGCAGGAGCGCGAGCTGGCGCGGGTCGCCGGAGGACAGGCCTTCGAGCACGGCTTCCGCCTCGCCTACGCGGGGCGGGTCGCCGTCCGCGCGCAGCCGGTCCAGCTCGTCGAACACCTCGGGCGTGGACAGGCCCCGCCGGTCGAACGCCAGCACCCAGTGGAACGTGTGGCGGGACAGCACGGGCACGATCCGGTCGCCGCGGTCCGTGCCGAGGGCCGTGCCGCCGTAGATGGCGAACGGGACGTCCGCGCCGATCTTGCCCGCGAGGCCGGCCAGCTCGTCCCGGCTGATCTCCAGCCGCCACAGCGAGGCCAGCCCGACGAGCGTCGCCGCCGCGTCCGCGCTGCCGCCCGCCATGCCGCCGGCGACCGGGATGGACTTGCGGATGACGACGCGGACCTTCGGGTCGTCGGGGTCGCGGCCGACGTGCTCGGCCAGCACCCGCACCGCCCGCCACGCCAGGTTGGACGCGCCGGTGGGCACCGAGTCGGCGCCTTCGCCGTGCACCTCGACACCGGGTTCCTCGGCGATGGCGACGGTCACCTCGTCGGTCAGCGACAAGGCCTGGAAGATCGTCACCAGGTCGTGGTAGCCGTCCTCGCGGGAGTCGCCTACGGCCAGGTGCAGGTTGACCTTGGCCGGGACGCGGACGGTGACCGGGGGTGGGACGACAGCGAGCACGCCATGAAGCGTACGGGCGTTTCCGGGTTGCCCGCTCCTACCAACCTCTGACCTGCGACGGAACACTCGCCTCCCGCTCACGCACCGCGTGCCCACCAACTCCCCCTCACGCAGCCGCACGCCCACCCAACCGTCACGCACTCCCGCTCACACACCCGCTTGCCTACGCAAAGGAAGGGCTTCGTGTCATCCCGCCGACCTGGCGCAGCCCTACCGCACGTGTCAAGGGGGGCACCGTCCAGCGATACCCACGGCCTGAACCGATGCCGCCCCCCTTGACACGTGTGGTAGCCCTTCGGGAGGTCGGTGGGATGACACGAAACCCGGACCAACAACGGACCCGGCACAAAACCACCCACCGCCGTCATCCTGCTGATCTGCCCGTCCGGCGAGGACGCTCTTTTCGTCCTCCAGGACTCTCCGCCCGTCCGGCGAGGACGCTCTCCCGCCCTTCAGGACCCTCGGGTCATACAGCAGGACCCTCCGACGTCACACCGCGAGGACCGAGCCCGAGAACGTCTCCTTGATGTAGTCCTTGACCTGCTGCGACTGGAGCAGGGCGAGCAGGTCCTTCACGCGCGGGTCGTCCTTGAGGTCGGTTCGGGTGACCAGGCCGTTCGCGTTGGGGTTGCCCTCGGCCTTCTCCAGCGCCAGCGCGTCGGACGCGGGGTTCAGGCCGGCGTCGATGGCGTAGTTGCCGTTCACCACGGACGCGTCGGTGTCGTCCAGCGAACGCGGCAGCTGCGCGGCCTCCAGCTCGACGAACTCCAGCCCGCGCGGGTTCTCCGCGACGTCCCGGACGGTCGCCGTCTTCTCCGCGCCCGGCGTGATCTTGATCAGCCCGTTGTCCTGCAGCAGCTTCAGGCCGCGCGCCTCGTTGGTCGCGTCGTTCGCCACGGCCACGCGGGCGCCGGACGGCAGGTCGGCCAGCGACTTGTGCTTCTTCGAGTACACGCCGAGCGGCTCCAGGTGGACCGGCCCGATCCACTCGAGCGGCGCGCCGCTCTCCGCCTTGAACGTGTCCAGGTACGGCACGGTCTGGAAGTAGTTCGCGTCCAGCGACCCGTCCACCAGCGCCGTGTTCGGCTGCACGTAGTCGGTGAACTCGACGACCTCGATCTTCAGGCCCTTCGACGCGGCGAGGTTGTCCGCCACGTACCGCAGGACCTGGGCGTGCGGGACCGGGCTCACGCCGACCTTGAGCGGCGCGTTCGGGTCGGACGCGGCGCCGGTGTCGCCACTACCGCAGCCCACCGCGGTCAGCAGCACGGCCAGCAGGGCAGCACGAATACGCATTTCATTCCTTAGGTGAGGAGAAAAACGATCAGACGGACGCGGTGCGGCGGCGGTCGACGCCGCGGGCCACGCGGTTGGTGGTGAACTGGATCGCGGTGGCGATGACCGCCAGCACGACGACCGTGCTCCACAGGTAGCGGTCGTTGAACCGCTGGTAGCCCATGCGCACGGCGAGGTCGCCGAGCCCGCCGCCGCCGACCACGCCGGCCATCGCCGAGTAGCCCAGCAGCGCGATCGCGGTCACGCCGATGGCGTTGACCAGTGCGGGCAACGACTCGCGGAGCAGCACGCTGCGCACGATCCGCACCGTGGACGACCCGGTGGTGACGGCGGCCTCGACCACCGACACGTGCACCTCGGCCAGCACGTTCTGCACCAGCCTGCCGACGAACGGGATCGCGCCCACGGCGAGCGGCACGATGGCCGCCGTCGGTCCGATGGTGCTGCCGAGCAGCAGCCTGGTCAGCGAGGTGAGCACCACCAGCAGGACCAGGAACGGCATGGAGCGGCCCAGGTCCACGACGAACCCGAGCACCTTGTGCAGCACCGGCCGGGGCCTCAGCCCACCGGGTGCGGTGAGCTGAAGCCAGATGCCGACAGGTGCTCCGAGCAGAACGGCGATCAGGGTGGAGACGACCACCATGTACAACGTCTCGCCGGTGGCGACCAGCAGGTCGTCGAACACGATGGACCAGGGTGTTGCGGACCTCACGCAGCTACTCCCTGAGGACCCGACAGGGTCCGGCGCACCGAGCCGCCCGCTTCCGAGATCCACTCCAGCGCCGAGTCGGCGCGCTCGCCCTTCAGGCCGACCCGGAACCGGGCCACCGGGGTCTCGCCGAGCCTGGTCAGGCCGCCGCCGAGCAGGTTGAGCTCCACGCCGAACCGGCCGGTGGCCTCGGGCAGCAGCGCGCCCACGGCGGCGAAGCCGATCAGCACGACGTCCGCGACCCGGTCGAACGCGGACTCCGCCGCCGGGTTCTGGTCCACGGCGGGCAGCAGCGACGCGGCCGTGCGGCTCGCGGCGTCCGACACCAGGTCGAGCACCTTGCCGTGCTCCACCACGCGGCCGTCCTCCAGCACCGCGACGTCGTCGCAGATCTTCCGGACCACGCCCATGTCGTGCGTGACCACGAGGACCGTCACGCCGAGCTCGGCGCGCGCCCGGTCCAGCACGGCGAGCACCGAGCCGGTGGTCTCGGGGTCCAGCGCGGACGTCGGCTCGTCGGCCAGCAGCACGGACGGCGACGCGGCGAGCGCCCGCGCGACCGCGATCCGCTGGCGCTGGCCGCCGGAGAGCTGGTCGGGGTAGGAGCCCGCCTTGTCGGTCAGCCCCACCAGGTCCAGCAGCTCGGCGACGCGGGTGCGGCGCTGCGGCCCGGCCACGCCCGCGGCTTCCAGCGGCAGCGCGACGTTGCCCGCGGCGGTGCGCTGGCGCAGCAGGGAATCCCCTTGCGGCACCACGCCGATCTGCCGGCGGGCGGCGCGCAGCGCGGTGCCGTCGAGCGAGACGAGGTCGGTGCCGTCGACGCGGATCGCGCCGCTGTCGGGCCGCTCCAGGAGCGCGACGCACCGGGCCAGGGTGGACTTGCCCGCCCCGCTGGGGCCGACGACGCCGAGCACGGTGCCCGCGGCGACGTCCAGGTTCACGCCGTCCAGCGCGCGAACCTGCCCGGTACTCCCGGGGAAGGTCTTGGTGAGGTTCTCGACAGTGATCACGTTTTCGCTCCACGACGGCATGCGGCAGCGCACGCCCGGGGCGTGCGTGACCGACGGCTCAGCTCGGAAAGGTGTCCTGGGTGAAGGACGCGGGGATTCGAGGCGCCTGCGGCTGCTCAGCGGCTGCGACAGGCGGACGACGTGCGGCGACCGTGGTCGACCACCCGCCGGCGGGTGAGCATTCGCATCCTGGGCACGTGATTCCTCCATCGTTCCTGGCGGAAGCACCTGCCCCCGTGGAGGGGTGGTTGCTGCGGCGTCGTGGAGCCAGGTCTCTCGGCCGCTCGGGATGGCACCACGAGTAGACCCGACCGGGCCCGGCTGACGCAAGTCCGAACCAGGATCGTCCGGCAAATCACACTTTCGGCCGAAAGATCAACGACTAGCGGGCGGACGCGGCCTCGGCTATCCGGATGAAGTCGCCGACGGCCAGTTGTTCGCCGCGCGCCGAGGGGTCCACGCCCGCCTCGACGAGCAGCCGCTGCGCCTCGGCGGCCGAGCCTGCCCAGCCCGACAGCGCGCCGCGCAGCATCTTGCGGCGTTGCGCGAAGGCCGCGTCCACCAAGGCGAACAGCCGCTTCTGGTCCACAGTGGACAGCTGCTCGTGCCGGTCGAACGCGACCAGCGCCGAGTCCACGTTCGGCACGGGCCAGAACACCGAGCGCGGCACGGGACCGGCCCGGCGGGCGTCCGCGTACCAGGCGAGCTTCACGCTGGGCACGCCGTAGACCTTGCTGCCGGGACCGGCGGCCATCCGGTCGGCCACCTCCGACTGCACCATCACCAGGCCCGTGCGCAACGACGGCAGCACGGCCAGCAGGTGCAGCACCACGGGCACGGCCACGTTGTACGGCAGGTTCGCCACCAGGGCGGTCGGCGCGACCGGGAGCTGCTCCGGGGTGACGCGCATCGCGTCGGCGTGCACGACGGACAGCCGGTCGGCCAGCTCAGCGGCCCGCTCCGCCACCGTGACCGGCAGGCGGTCGGCCAGCACGCCGTCGATCTCCACGGCCACCAGCGCGCGACAGGAGGGCAGCAACGCCAACGTGAGCGAGCCCAGGCCGGGCCCGACCTCGAGCACCACGTCGTCCGGGCGCAGGTCGGCCGCCGCCACGATGCGCCGCACCGTGTTCGGGTCGTGCACGAAGTTCTGCCCCAGCTTCTTCGTGGGGCGGATGTCCAGTTCGGCGGCCAGCCGACGCACGTCGGCCGGCCCGAGGAGGTGGCTCCCCGAACCGGCCGACGTCGAGTCCTGTGTCACCGGCACATTGTTACGGCAAGCCGAGCTTCTGCTGGCAGTGGGGCCACGCCGAGTAGCCGCCGCGCGCGTCGCGGAGCTTGGTGGCGATGGCGATCTGCTGCTCGCGGGTCGCCTGGTGCGGGTACGCGGCGTACTGGCTGCCGCCGTAGGCGTCCCAGGTGCCCTTGTTGAACTGCAGGCCGCCGTAGTAGCCGTTGCCGGTGTTGATGGCCCAGTTGCCGGTCGCCTCGCACTGCGCCAACGCGTCCCACACCGCACCGTCGGGCGGGAGCTTGGTGCCGACCTTGACCTTCTTCGGCTTCGGCTCCTTGGTGACCTTCGCGCCCAGCTTCTCCCGGCCGACCTCCTGGCCGTTCTTGACCGTGACGCGGTAGGTGACGATCTGCTCGCCCGCCTCGCCCGGGTCCAGGACCTCTTTCTGGCCCTTCATCATCGTGTCGTCCTTGACCTCCTCGACGGGCGGCTGGATGGCCTCCGTCGCGTTGATCACCGACACGCCGGTGCGCGTGATGTGGACCTCGGCGCCGTTGGTGACGCGCAGGTCGACCGCCGTCTCGAGCTTGTCCTCGGGGCCGAGCGAGAGGTTCTCGTTCTTCAGCAGCTCGTCGACGGTCACGGCCGTGGTCTGAATCTGCCGGGGCGCGTTGCCGCCGTCGTAGAGCGTGATGGTCTTGAGGCTCTTGACCTCGAGCGACAGGCCGTCGAGGGGGACGTCCATGTTGCGGTCGTGGGAGAGCCAGGCGCCCTCGTCGTTCACCTGCAACTGGTCCAGCGCCTCGTCCACGGTGACCGAGCGGACCCAGCCCTCGCGCTGCTCGCCGTCGACCGTCATCTTCACCAGGCGGCCGCGGTCCAGCGAGATCTTCCCGCCGTCGCTCACCTTGGCCTGGGGTGACGGGCTCAGCGCGTCGTGCTCGCCGATCGCGATGCCCTCGTCGGCGAGGATCTCGCCGACGGTCGACTCGTACGTGCGGACGGTGGTGGCCTCGCCGTCGACGTCGACCGTGACGGACTTGTCCATCGCGATCGCGGTGGCGCCGCCGCCGGAGATGGTGACCAGCACGGTGAGGACCGCGGCCTTCAGGAAGCGCCGCTTCCACTTCCCCGCGGCTTCGACCAGTGCGGCGGGCGGGGCGCTCGGCCGCTCGGCGGCCAGGCTGCCCGCGACCCGGTCCTGGGAGACCTCGTCGGGGATGATGATCGGTGGCAGGAGCGTGGTCTCGGCGTTGATCAGCCGGATCAGCTCGTCGACGTCGACGTTCGCGCTCTCCAGCAGCGCGTCGGCGTCCGGTCCCAGCACTTCCAGCACGTCGTCCGGGGTGATGGTGAACACCGCGGTGTCCCATTCGGACGGCGGCCCGGGTCTGTCCAGGACGTCGACACCGGTCGCGGGTGTCGACTGCACGGGCGTAAACCAGTCGGTGTCCTCGTTGAACGAGTTCACGGGTTGCCATACCTCCTGAAGGCGCGAAGTCCGGCGACGCGCACGGTCGATGTCGGTGGTCAGCTGGTGATCTCCGGCAACTCCCGTGCGTTCTCGGCTTCTCGCTTCTGGTGTCAACGTGACCCGCCCCGACTGCGGGTGCGCCCCGAATCACGACTCGGGGCACGGTCACGGGACCGTAACGGGTTCACGGGGGTTGTGCCAACACCCCGACAACCCTTGTGAGTTCAGTCACTCCGTTAGGGGAGCAAGTCTGTCCGCCATTCGTCGTAAGGAGGACTACGACCTCACCGCGTCACGAAGACCGAAGACGCGTTCGGCGTTTCGGGTGATCTTCGTGGCCAACTCACCCAGGTCGGTCTCACGCAGCGTCGCCATGTCCCGGAGCGTGTAGTTCGCGCAATACGGCTCGTTCGGGCGACCTCGGTACGGGTGGGGCGTGAGGAACGGCGCGTCCGTCTCGACGAGCACGTGGTCCTCCGGCACCCACAGTGCGGCTTCCCGCAGGGCGTGGGCGTTGCGGAACGTCGTGGTGCCCGCGAACGAGAGCACGAACCCGCGCTCCACGCACGCGCGCGCGAAGGAGAGGTCGCCGGAGAAGCAGTGGAAGACCACGGTGGCCGGCGCGCCCTCGGCGTCGAGCACCTCGAGGATGTCGTCGTGCGCGTCCCGGTCGTGGATCATCAGCGGCTTGCCGACCCGCTTGGCCAGGTCGATGTGCCAGCGGAAGGCCTCGTGCTGCGCGGCTTTCGGCGCGTAGTCCCAGTAGTAGTCCAGCCCGGTCTCGCCGATCGCGACGACCCTGGGCCGGGCGGCGAGCCGTTCCAGCTCCGCCTGCTCGACCTCGCCGAACGTCGACGTGCGCGTGGGGTGCAGGGCGACCGCGGCGAACACCCGGTCGTCCCACGTGGCGGCTTCGGCGGCCCAGCGGGCGGCGTCGAGGTCGTCGGCCACCGTGATCACGCGGTCCACGCCCGCCCGGACGGCCCGGTCGAGCACCTCGCGCACCTGCTCGGGCGTCTTCGCCCCGCACGCGTCGAGGTGGGTGTGGGCGTCGACCACCGGCGCCGGAAGGGCTTCCGGGACCGGTGGCCGTTCGCCGCGGCGTTTCGTCACTTCGCGATCGGGGCCCACTCGGGGCCGGTCTCACCCAGTTCGGGGTCGAGCTTCGCGAACAGCGGCGCGGGCTTGGCCAGCGGCCTGCCCACCTCGATGGGGGTGGACGCCCACGTCGCCCGCTCGCCCGCGTAGTCGCCGGTCAGCACCGGGTACTCGCGGTCGGGCACGTCCAGGTCGGGCACGTCGGTCAGCTCGGGCTGGGCCGCCCACACGCCCGTGCCGCCCAGCGCCTCGTGCACCTTCTGCGCCGAGTGCGGCAGGAACGGCGTCAGCAGGGTGTTGGCGTCCTGCACGACCTGCAACGCGGTGTGCAGCACGGTGTCGCGGCGCTCCGGGTCGTCCTTGAGCTTCCACGGCTCCTGGTCGGACAGGTAGCGGTTGGCCGCGCCGACCACCTTCATCGCCTCGGTGGACGCCTGCTTGAAGCGGGAGCGGCGCAGGTTCGAGCCCACCACGTCGAACGCCTTGCGGGACAGCTCCAGCAGCTCGTGGTCGGCCTGGGTCGGGCTGGTCGGCTTCGGGATCGCGCCCACGTTCTTGTGCGCCATCGAGATCGACCGGTTGACCAGGTTGCCCCACTCGTTGGCCAGCTCGAAGTTCGTCCGGCGGACGAACTCGTCCCAGGTGAAGTCGGCGTCCTGGTTCTCGGGGCCGGCCACGGAGATGAAGTAGCGCAGCGCGTCCGGCCCGAACTCCTTGAGGAAGTCCGTGACGTAGATCACCGTGCCGCGGGAGGTGGAGAACTTCGAGCCGCTCATGGTCAGGAACTCGCTGGAGACCACCTCGGTGGGCAGGTTCAGCGTGCCGAAGGAGCCGGGCTCGCCGCCCTTCGCGCCCTGGCCGTTCTGCCCGAGCAGCAGGGAGGGCCAGATCAGCGAGTGGAAGACGATGTTGTCCTTGCCCATGAAGTAGTAGCCCTGGGCGTCGCCGGTCCAGAACTCCTTCCAGGCGTCGTCGTCCCCGCTGCGGCGGGCCCACTCGACGGACGCGCTGAGGTAGCCGATGACGGCGTCGAACCACACGTAGAAGCGCTTCATCGGCTGCTCGCGCCAGCCGTCGAGCGGGATGGGGATGCCCCAGTCCAGGTCGCGGGTGATGGCGCGCGGGCGCAGGTCGCCGATGAGGTTCTGGCTGAACTTGAGCACGTTCGGCCGCCACTCGGTGCGGGTCTGCAGCCAGCCGCCGAGCGCGTCGATGAACTGCGGCAGGTCGAGGAACAGGTGCTCGGTCTCGACGAACTTCGGCGTCTCGCCGTTGATGCGCGAGCGCGGGTTCTTCAGGTCGACGGGGTCGAGCTGGTTGCCGCAGTTGTCGCACTGGTCGCCGCGGGCGCCGTCGTAGCCGCAGATCGGGCAGGTGCCCTCGATGTAGCGGTCGGGCAGGGTGCGGCCGGTGGACGGGCTGATCGCGCCCATCTCGGTCTTCGGGACGACGTAGCCGTTGCGCCAGAGGGCCAGGAACAGCTCCTGGACCACCTTGTAGTGGTTGCCGGTGGTGGTCCGGGTGAACAGGTCGTAGGACAGGCCGAGGCCGTGCAGGTCGTTCGCGATCACGCGGTGGTACTTGTCCACGAGCTCGCGGGTGGACATGCCCTCCTTCTCGGCCTGCACCGAGATGGGTGTGCCGTGCTCGTCCGAGCCGGAGACCATCAGCACCCGGTTGCCCGACATGCGCATGTAGCGGGAGAACACGTCGGAGGGGACACCGAAACCGGAGACGTGACCGATGTGGCGGGGGCCGTTGGCGTAGGGCCACGCCACCGCGGTCAGCACGGAGGCACTCATGGGCCAAGCCTACGGAGCCGCTTCCAGCGGGTTTCCGCGGGTTGGGCAGTGCCCGGGGCGCCGTGCGCGGCAGACCGCCCGCCCGTCTCAGCTCTTGCTGATCGCGGCGTCGTACAGGGCCTTCTTGCTCACCCCCGCCGCCTCGGCGACCTCCGCCGCCGCCGTCTTCATCCGCTCGCCGTCGGCCACGCGCTGCCTCACCTCCGCCACCAGCGCCTCGATCGGCGGGGTATCGCGGACCTCGGCGGGCGCCAGCACGACGGTGATCTCGCCGCGCACGCCCTCGGCCGCCCACTCGGCCAATTCGCCGAGCCCACCCCGCCTGACCTCCTCGTAGGTCTTGGTCAGCTCCCGGCACACGGCGGCGCGGCGGTCCGGGCCGAGCACGTGGGCGGCGTCGGCGAGGGTGTCCGCCAGCCGATGGGGTGATTCGAAGAAGACGCACGTCCGGGGCTCTTCGAGCAGGGCCGCGAACCACCGCCGGCGTTCGCCCTGCTTGCGCGGCGGGAAGCCGTCGAAGCAGAAGCGGTCCGACGGCAGGCCCGAGACGGCCAGCGCGGTCGTCACCGCGGACGGGCCGGGCAGGCACGTGACCCGGATGTCCTCCTCGACGCACGCGGCCACGAGCCGGTAGCCGGGGTCGGACACGCTCGGCATGCCGGCGTCGGTCACCAGGAGCACCGTCCGACCGTCCCGCAGCGCCTCCAGCAGGCCGGGCAGCCGGGCCGTCTCGACCTGGTCGTAGAAGCTGACCACCCGCCCGGACGGCGTGACGTCGAGGGCCGAAGCGAGCGACCGCAGCCGTCTGGTGTCCTCCGCCGCGATCACGTCGGCCGCGCCCAACGCCTCCACCAGGCGTGGTGACGCGTCCCGGACGTCGCCGAGCGGAGTAGCGGCCAGCACCAAACGGCCTGATCCAGATACAGGTCTCACGCCTCTCACCCTACGATCGTGCGCGTGAGCCTGATCGCACCGCAGTCCGCAGACGACGTGGTCGACGCCGGCGACGTGCCGCCGACGAGCCCGCCACCGGGCAACGACCGCGAACAGCGGGCCCGCCAGCTCGAACCCGGGAGGATGAGCGACGCCCTGAGGGGCTGGCTCATCACGCTGACCGTGGCGTTGATCGGCGGTGTGGTGCGGTTCTGGAACCTCGGGTTCCCGACCGACAAGGGCACCCCGGTCTTCGACGAGAAGCACTACGTGCCGCAGGGCGCGCAGGTGCTGCGCAACGGCGGGTACGAGGACAACCCCGGCTACGAGCTGATCGTCCACCCGCCGCTGGGCAAGCAGCTCATCGCGATCGGCGAGTGGCTGTTCGGCTACGACGGCGTCGGCTGGCGGTTCGCGTCGGCCGCCGTGGGCACGTTGACGATCCTGCTGGTGGTGCGGATCGCGCGGCGGATGACGCGGTCGGACCTGATCGCGGCGATCGCGGGCGTGCTGCTGATCGCGGACGGCATGAGCCACGTGCAGTCGCGGATGGGGATGCTGGACGCGTTCCTGACGTTCTTCGTGGTGGTGGCGTTCGCCTGCCTGGTGGTGGACCGGGACCAGGTGCGGTCGCGGCTGGCCGAGGCGGTGCGCGAGGGCTGGGTGACGAACTCGCCGTACGGCCCGTGGCTGGGTTTCCGCTGGTGGCGGTTCGCGGGCGGGGTCGCGCTCGGCCTGGCGTGCGGCGTGAAGTGGTCCGGCCTGTGGTACATCGCGTTCTTCGGCGTGCTGTCGGTGTTCTGGAGCGCGCTGGCGCGTCGTGCGGCGGGGGTGGAGCGGCCGTGGCTCGGCGCGTTCGCGAAGGACCTGCTGCCGTCGCTGTTCGCGCTGCTGGTGATCCCGATGCTGGCGTACCTGGCGACGTGGTGGGCGTGGTTCGCGTCGGAGACGGCCATCGACCGGCACATCGCGGGCACGAAGATCCCCGAGGACGGCTGGATCCCGGCGCCGCTGCGGGCGCTCTGGTACTACAGCGGCAACGTGCTGGACTTCCACACCAAGCTGGTGACGTCGGAGACGAACCGCCACCCGTGGGAGTCGAAGCCGTGGACGTGGCCGATGGGCCTGCGGCCGATGCTCTACTACTTCGAGGGCTCGGTGCAGGGCTGCGGCGGGCCGAGCTGCGTCGGCGCGATCATGCTGATCGGGACGCCCGCCCTGTGGTGGCTGGCGTTCCCGATGCTGGCGTGGGCGATGTGGCAGTCGATCGCCAAGCTGGACTGGCGGTACGCGGCGGTGCTGGTCGGCTACGGCGCGGGCTTCCTGCCGTGGTTCCTCAACGTCGACCGGCAGATGTACTACTTCTACGCGATGCCGATGGCGCCGTTCCTGGTGCTGGGCATCGCGCTGGCGCTGGGCGAGGTGCTGGGCAGGCGGACCGACGGCAAGGAACGCCGCGGCACCGGCCTGCTCGCGGTGGCGCTGTACGTGGGCCTGGTCGTGGCCAACTTCGTGTGGCTGTGGCCGATCCTCAACGGCATCCCGATCACCCCGGAAGTGTGGGACGCCCAGAAGTGGCTTCCATCCTGGAACTGAGCTCGGGGCCGTCCTGCGAGGACGGCGCGGTGGAGACGAGGGCCGGAGGAACGTCGACAGGCGGTGCGAAGACCTCCTCCGGCCGGATCCGCGGCGGTGCGGCCGCCCACGGCTTGAGGTTTTGCACGACCTCTTCGTAGAAGCTCGTGACGGCGCCGAGCACGGAATCGATGAACGAATTCCGACCGGTGCCGCGCTTGCTGCCCAGCGGCGCGGAATTGGCGACCCGGAATCCGCGGATCTCCTTTGCCGGGTCCACCACCAAGGCCATCGGATCGCTCTTCACGCTGCGCAGCAGCTCCGACGCGCCCGCACCGCGGCCGTGCAATGCGAATGCCTCGAGGCGGACGGTTTCGGGGGCGTCCTTCAACTGCCGGACCAACCAGTTGACCCGGGTGGTCGGCCGGCCTTCCCGCGGCCCGTCGAGGTCGACGTGGCACGAGACCCGCCCGGCTCGCAGGTCGGCGGTCACCTGGAGCACGCCGACCGTGCCGGGGATGTGGACACCGGCGGTCAACCTGCCCTCGGCGACGAGTTGACCGACTTGCTTCGCGACCCGGGTCTGCGGCTCGGCCAGCTCCTTGCGGGTCAGCGCCGGCGTCACCTCCGCACCGAGCCGTCGGCCGAGTTGGAGGCACGCGAACCGCACGAGGGCGTCGAAGCGCAGCGCGACCTCGGGCGCGGTCTTGTCGGTCGCCCGCAGCGTGCCGGCCTGGATGGACTCGCGCAGCGGCACCCACGCGGGCCCCATGTCCTCGAACGCCATCGCGCCTGATCGCGGGTGTTCGAGGTAGCGGATCAGCTCGCCGAGGATCCACGCCTGATCGGTGTCCGCGACGCCCCGGTGCTCCTTCTGCATCACGGCTTCGCACAGCACCTCGGTCCACGACCAGTGGTGCAGGGCGACCTTCTTGAGCTTCCGCCGGTCGACCGCCGCGGGGTGCCGGCCGGGCAGCGCGGGGATCTCGTTGGAGATGGTGATCACCGCGTCGAAACCCCGGTCCCGCGCGACGTCGAGGTAGTTCTCGATCTGCTCGACCTGCAACTGGTTGGCGCCGGTCTTCACCTCGACGAGCGCCGTCCACGACCGCTGACCGCGCACCACGCGGATCAGCCCGTCGGGGATCACCTTGCGGCCTTCGAGCTCGAACGGGACCTCGATGAACGTCTGCACGGCGGCGGCGGGCGCGCCCAACGGCTGGGTGAGCGTTCGCCCGAATTCGCGCACCGCGGACATCACCGCCAGCAATGCGGAAGTCGCCCGTCGTTCTTGTTCATCCGCCCCGTTGATCCCCGAAGTGGGAATCAACCGGGCGGCGTGCCAGCTTTCCTCGGACGACACGACCCACCTCGCTGACTTTTCTGTTCATACGGATCAACGCGTAGTTCGGCCGACGGGAGGAGTCCGTTACCCGGAAACGTCGCCTTCACCCGTTCGACGCAGCCGACCGCGACCGGGAGGTCAGTCGGGCAGCTCGGTGAGCACGGGGTTGCGGATGCTCTCGTAGATCACCGAGCTGCGGAAGCTGATGACCTCGCGGCGTTCGCTCAGGCGGTCGATGAGGAACGCGTGCAGGTGTTCCAGGTCCGGCACGGCGAGGTGGATGAGGAAGTCGTCGTCGCCCGCCACGACGTACATCGCGGTCACCTCGGGCAGGGCGCCGATCGCCGCTTTGAAGTTGGCGATCACCGCACGGCTCATCGGGCGCAGGCGGGCGGCGACGAAGGCTTGGACGGGGCGGTTGAGCGCGCTCAGGTCCACGTCCGCGTGGTAGCCCTTGATCACCCCACGTTCGCGCAGCGCGCGCACGCGTTCCAGGCACGTCGACGGCGCGACGCCGAGGCGCCGGGCCAGCTCGCGGTTGGTCAGCCGCGCATCCAGTTGCAGATTCCTGATGATCGCCGAATCAAGTTCGTCCACGTCCCGATCATGGCAAACACCGCCGAACGAAGTTCGGTGACCCTGGATCCATTCATTCAGGTGGGTAAGTCTGGGCGCAATCCACCGAACGAACGGACCGGACGTGCTGCCCACCAAACTCGCCCTGATCCTGCGTGACGACCTGCCGCCCAACCTCGCCGCGAACGCCGCCGTCGTCCTCGGCCTCACCCTCGGCGCCCGCCTGCCCGACCTGCTCGGCGACGACGCCGAGGACGCCGGCGGCGCCCTGCACCTCGGCCTCAACACCCACCCGGTGCCGGTGCTGACCACGTCCGCCGACCACCTCAAGGCCCTGCACCGCGCCGACGGCGTGCTGAAGATCGGCTTCACCGAGGTCGCCCGCCGCTCCCGCGCCTACCCCGAGTACCTGGAAGCCCTCGCCCGCACCGAGGACCCGGACTTCGTCGCGGTCGCCCTCTACGGCCCGCGCGCCGAGGTCACCCGGCTGACCCGCAAGCTCCCGTTGATGGCATGAGGCTCACCGCGATGTACGTGGGCGCGGTGCTCGGCCCCGGCGTGCTGGTGCTGCCCGCCCTGGCCACCGAGGCCGCCGGGCCCGCCTCCGTCCTGGCGTGGGCGGCGCTGCTGGCGCTGAGCGTCCCGATCGCGGTGTCGTTCGCCCGGCTGGGTGAACTCCACCGGGGCGGCGTGGTCGGGTTCGTGCGCACGGCGTTCGGCGAACGGGCCGCGCGGCCGGTCGCGTGGTGGTTCTACCTGGTCGGCGTGCCGTTCGGGGTGCTCGGCGGCGCGCTGGTCGGCGGCCGCTACGTCGCCCACGCGCTCGGCGGCGGCGACCCCGCGGTGATCGGGGTCGTGCTGCTGGCCGCGGCGTTCGCCGCCAACTACGCGGGGCTGCGGGTGTCGGCGGGCGCGCAGGTCCTGCTGGTCGGGCTGCTGGCGGTGCTGCTGGCCGTGGCCGTCGCGGGCAACGTGCCGGCCGTGTCGCGCCAGGACTTCGAGCCCTTCGCGCCGCACGGGTGGCTCGCCGTCGGGCACGCCGCCGTGGTGCTGTTCTTCGCGTTCTCCGGCTGGGAGGCGGCGGGCAACCTCGCCGACGAGTTCGGCGACCCGCGTCGGGCGACCCGGCGGACGCTCGCCGTCGTCACCGTCCTGTACCTGGGGCTGGCGGTCACGACGGCGGGCACGACGAGCGACGTCCCGCTCGCCGACCTGCTGGAACGCGTGTTCGGGCCGTCCGCCCGGCTGGTCACGGCGGTGGCCGCGACCCTGCTCACGTTCGGCGCGATCAACACCTACCTGGCGGGCGGCGCGCGCCTGGGCGGGCGGCACGGCCTGACCGGCTTGCTGGTGCTGTGCGCGGTGCTCACCGCCGTGACGCTGCGCCTGCACGTCGAGCTGGACACGTTGATGCGCGTCGCGTCGACCGCGCTCGCGGCGGTGACGGCGGCGGGACTGGCCGCCGCCGTCGCACTCCTCCGCAGCCGCGCGGCCGCGTTCGCCCTCGGCTGCACCGCGCTGGTGCTGGTCTTCTCGGGCGCGCTCCTGGCCGTGCCGCTGGTGATCGGGGTCGCGGCCCTGGTCAGCGCACGGGTCGCGGCGGCGGTTCCGGCCGGTCGATCATCCTCGTGACCGGTCCTTCCTTGCTCAACCCCGCCTGCGAGAGCCACGCGCTCAGCTCGGTGCGGATCGCGCCCAGCGCCGGCCGCCTGGCCGGGTCGGCGTCCAGCGCGCTGGTGAGCAGCCGGGCGTGGGCGCTGTGCTGCGGCAGCTTCACGCACGGCTCGCCCTGCGCGGCGGCCATCAGCGAGGAGATCGGGTTCTCCCTCGACCCGCGCGGCGGGTGGCCGGTGAGCGCGTAGCTGACCGTCGCGGCCAGCTGCCAGGCGTCCGACGCCGGGCTGGCCGCCTCGCCGCGGGCGGTCTCCGGCGCCAGGAAGTCGGGCGTGCCGACCATCATCCCGGTGGCGGTGAGCGTGCTGTCGCCCTTCGACCTGGCGATGCCGAAGTCGATCAGGTGCGCGGTGCCCTGGGTGTCCACGATGACGTTGGACGGCTTCACGTCCCGGTGCAGCACGCCCTGCTCGTGCGCGGCGGCCAGCGCGTCCGCCATGTTCACCCAGAGCCGGGCGGCGAGCGTGTCGGCGAGCAGACCGCTGTCGCGCACGACGTCCGACAGCGGCTGGCCGTCGATGTACTCCATGACGATCGCGAGGCCGTCCGGGTCCTGCACGATGTCGAACACGCGCACGCAGTTCGGGTGCCGCACGGCGGCCAGAGCGCGCGCTTCGCGCAGCATCCGCTGCTCGGTGTCGTTGTCGGGCGCGTGCGCGAGCTTCACCGCGACCGTGCGCGCCAACTGCTCGTCCACGGCCAGCCACACCGTGCCGAACCCGCCGCGGCCGAGCTGGCGGATCCGCCGGAACCGGCCGCCCGCCGGGTTCCACACCTTGCCGGAGTCGGGCGTCGGCGTCGGCACCGGCGCGCTGCTGCTGCCGCCGGGGCCGAACGGCAGCGGACCGGGCGTGTCGGCCAACGGCGCGGGCTGCTCCGGCTTGGTCGGCCTCGGCGCCTCCACGGGCACGTCGGCGACCCGCGTCGGCGGGTAGTGCCGTGCCGGCGGTGTCGGCCGGTAGGGCGGGACCGGTTGGTACGGCGGGATCTGCGCGGGCTGGTAGGGCGGCGGCTTCTCCACCTTGTAGGGCGGCGGCTGGTGCGGCTGGCGCGGCGGCTGCGACGACGACTGCCGCGGCTGCTGGGACGCGGACGACGACTGGTGCGGCTGCTGGGACGACGGCGGTGGCGTTCTCGACACCGCGGGTTGCGGGCTCGGGTTCCCGCGATCGCGACCGGGGCGGTTCAGCATGGCGGTAGTCAACCCGAAAACCCGCACGACGAGGGAGCCCAACACCGCGATCGGGAAGAACCCGAGCAGCAGGTGGCCCACCAGCGTGACCGGCAGCGCGGACGTGGACAGCAGCAGGACCAGGAACGGCGGCCAGAACACCCGGCGCGGCCAGTTCGGGCCGAGCCGGAACGCCGAGCCCGCCTGGAGCATCACGAACAGCAGGCAGAGCAGGGCGAGCAGCGCCGTCGCACCGGCGAAGACCACGTCCGGCACCCCGGACCGGCCGGTGATCGCGGTGATGATCGGGTCGGTGCCGATCAGGTAGTCGTACTGGGTGGTCACCATGCACGGCGACCCGTCCAGCGACTCCGTGCCCGGCAGCGCGCGGGTGCGCAGCAGCTTGTAGGTGGCCGAGAACGCCATCCACGGCAGCACCAGCGTGCTGACCACGCCGAGCACGGCGAAGATCGCGCCGGTGAACGGCCCGTAGGAGTTGCCGACCACGCGGCGGACGGTGATCGACAGCAGCGCGGCGACGGTCGGCAGCACGCCGATCAGCGCGCCGAACGCGGTGACGGTCCACGCCCAGTCGCCGGGGCAGAGGGGCACACCTGACCAGCCGTGCAGCCACGCCAGCAGCGACTCGGCCAGCTCCACGACCCGCACCACCCCTTCTCGTCGCCTCTCAGGGTACGGGTGCGGGCCACACCGACAGCGCCGTCCGGGCAACATCGTGCAGTTCAGCCCGCGTGGCGCCGTCCCGGGCGAGCGACGACATGCCCCGGACGGTGGCGGCGACGAACACGGCGAGGCGGTGCGCGTCGGTGCCCGAGGGGAGCACGCCGGTCGCGACGTCGTGCCGGATCTTGGCCTCGACCGCCTGTCTCGCCTGGTCACGCGGGCCGGTCAGCTCGGGTGCACTGAGGATCAGGCAGCCCTTGGGCCGGTCCGGGGTCGTGTACTCGATCGCGGCCTCGGTCAGGATCCGTTCGACGGCATGACGTGCGGTGGGCTCCTCGTCGAGGGCGCGCGCGGTGAACGCGCCGTAGGTCTGCTGGTAGCGCGCGACGGCTTCGGCGAAGAGGGCCTGCTTGTCGCCGAACGCGGCGTAGAGGCTCGGCGGGTTGACGCCGGTGGTCGCGGTGAGGTCGGCGACGGAGGTCGCCTGGTAGCCGTCGCGCCAGAAGGCGCGCGTGACCTGGTCCAGCACGTCGTCCCGGTCGAACCCGCGTTTGCGCCCCACCACGGCGCTCATTTTATAACGTCCGCTACAGTTCGGCTTTGTGTAGTGGTCGTTACAGATTGGAGTGCTGGTGAAGACGGCTTTGGTGACCGGGGCGAGTCGTGGGATCGGGCGGGCGATCGCGTTGCGGTTGGCGGCGGACGGGATGCGGGTGGTCGTGCACTACGCGCGGGACGACGACGCGGCGCGGGCGGTGGTGGAGCAGGCCGGCGGTGGGGCCTTCGCGGTGCGGGCGTCGTTGCCCGCGGAGCTCGACGCCCTGGTGGCGGCGCTGCCGCCGTTGGACGTGCTGGTGAACAACGCCGGGATCGGGTTGCCGGCGCCGATCGAGGACGTGACACCCGAGGCGTTCGACGCGGTGTTCGCGGTGAACGTGCGGGCGCCGTTCTTCCTGGTGCAGCGCGCACTGCCGCTGCTGCGGGACGGTGGGCGGATCGTGAACATCTCGTCCGGGGCGACGCGCATCGCCATGCCGGTCGGCATCGCGTACTCGATGACGAAGGGGGCGCTGGACACGTTCACGCGGACGCTGGCCCACCACCTGGGGCCGCGCGGGATCACCGTCAACACCGTCGCGCCGGGGGTGGTCGACACCGACGCGAACGCGTCCTGGCTGCGCGGGGACCCGGCGGCGGAGGCGGCGATGGCGGCGCGCTCGGCGTTGGGGCGAATCGGTTACGCGGAGGATATAGCCGACGTGGTCTCGTTCGTGGCATCGGAGAACTCGCGGTGGATGACGGGAGCGTGGCTCGATGCGACAGGAGGCGCCCACTTGTGACGTGACCTCGGCGGGAAGGGGCCCGGCCCACAGGGTGCGAGCCGGGCCCCGCGCGTGCGCTTGCCGCTAGCTCACGCGCGCTCCCACAAGGCGGGCACCGTCGGCGGATCCCAGCCTGGTTGGGACGTGTGCCCCTGCAAGCACCTGTACCCGACGCCGTCGTACGTCACGAGGGAGCCGGTCGTGTACGCGACGCCTGGCTGCCAGGTGGTCTGGCCGGGGTCCGTGGTGGTCGTCGTGGTCGGCGAGGTGGTGCTGGTTGGCGTGCCGCCACTGACGATCAACTGGAGGCCGTAGACCTGGAGGATCTCGTTGACCGGCTGGAAGTAGATCGTCCCGCCGGACGTGCAGTTCCCGGAGCCACCGGAGGTAACGCCCTGCGCCTGGTCACCGGTCAGCCACGAGCCGCCGGAGTCGCCGGGTTCGGCGCAGGCGTTCGTGCGGGTGAGGCCGGTGATCGTGCCTTCGGGGTAGGTCACGGAGGCGTTCTTCTGCTGGATGGTGCCGCAGCGCCAGCCCGTGGTGGAGCCGGAGCGGCAGACGGAGGCGCCGACCGGCGCTTCGGTGGAACCGGCGACCGGCACCGTGCCGGGGTAGCGGTTGACCAGGGGGCGGCCGGTGTTGCCGGCGGCCGTGCGGACCCAGGCGTAGTCGTTGCCGGGGAAGCTGGAGCCGGCGAACGTGCCGCTGGGCTGGGTCGTGGTCGCGCCCGTGCGGCCGCAGTGCCCGGCGGTGACGAAGCCACCGTTGACCGCGAACCCGACCGAACAGCGGGAGCCGCTGCCGATGTAGTAGGCGTTGCCGCCGATCACGTCGATCAGCGGGCGCGGCTCCTCAGTGGACCGTTCGATCCGGACGTCGGTCTCGGCCAGACCGCTGGCGTGCGCGAAGGCTTTCGCGGCGGCGGTGTCGCGGGCGAGGACGACCACGGTGTTCGTGGGTGCGTTGACGTACCAGCCGGGCACGGACCGGGGTGCGCTGCGCGCGTTCCGGTCGAGCTTGTCCTTCAGGGCGTCGAGCTGGGCGAGTGACCGCGGCACCACCGTGGCCCGCGCACCTTCCGCCTCGACGGTCTGGATCTGGGACGCGGCCGTGACGCCGACGACGAGTCGGGTGGCGTCGGCGTCGAGCCAGGCCCCCGCGAAGCCCGGGCCGAGCCGTGCCTTGAGCGTGCTCTCGGTCCGCGCCGCGACCGCTTCGCGTTCGATGCGGGCACGAGCCTGGTCGGGGGTCAGGTGGAGGTCGCGCGCCATGGCCGCGACCATGCCTCCGTCGACGGCGAGTTGTTGCGGTGGTGGACCCGCGTTCGCGGTGGTGGCCAGCGCAGCTGCCAATCCGGCAGCGCTCAAGACCGCCACGGCGACCGCGGCGACGCTACGTCGAGTCATCCGCTTGTCTCCTTGCAGGGGTGGTGACACGGGATGCGGGGCCGTTGAACCCGACGCTAGCCGGCCAAAACGCCGGGCGGATATGCCAGTCAAGTCATAACGCCACGTTATGGTCCAGTCCAATCCCGATCTCCACCCCCTCATTTCCGCACCTCACCGGCCACCAACCTCACACCCACCACTCACAACCCACACACCTCCCACCGCCCAACAACCCCACCCCACCTTCACCGCCCCACTACCGCCGCACCGCACCGCTACCGCCGCACCGCACCGCCCGCAAACGTTTGCCACCCACCGCGAGCACCCCCGCCAGCGCGCACAGTTCAACCCCGGCCAACGCCAATCAACCGCCGCAAACGCGGCAGCCGCAAGCACCGCCGACCGGCGCTGAAGCTCGGCGATCACGCGACAGCCAGCCGAGGGCGCGGCAACGTGACGGCGAGCCCACGGACGCGACGGCACGCGCCGAGCAGCACAACGGCGGCGAGCCCACGGGACGTGACGGAAGCCGGCGAGCAGCACAACGGCGGCGAGCGGTAGGAGCGGCCCCAAGCGGCCGACGGAAAGGCGCCCCACGGCAGAGGAGGCGGCGACCCGGTGCCGCGCCGAGCCCCAGTGGACCGAGCGGATCCAGCGGGAGGCGGCGGAAGGGGGCGGCGCGGCGGCGGGCAATCGCGCGACCGGATGGCAGGGCCTGTCGATGCGCGGCGCGGGCCAGGCGGGCGGGCCAGGCGGGCAGGCGACTGGCTGCGGGGCGGCCAGGGCGGGGCGGGCAAAGGGCTGCGGGGTGGCGGGATCGGCGGGAGCGGGGTTGTGGCGGGATCGGCGGGGGTGGTCGTGATGGGTGGGGTCGGGATCGGCGGGTGGCTGGGTGGGCGGGTGGGCGGGTGGGCGGGTGGCTGGGTGTGCGGAGGGCTGGGGTGGTTCGGGGGTCGGCCTCTCGTTCTAACCGAGGTGCGGGGACGGTGTTTTCGTACAGTTTTGGGCGATGATCACTCGAAGGTGTGACGGGTTAGCAGACGCAGAACTCGTTGCCCTCCGGGTCGGCCATGACGACGTGGTGGTTCGGATGCTCCTTCACCACGCTGCCGCCGGCCGCCACCAGCTGCCCCACCATGTCCGTGATCGCCGACCAACGCTCCTCCTCCGCCACCTCCGAACTCACCCGCACGTCCAAGTGCAGCCGGATCTTCTGGGTCTTCGGCTCCCGCACCTGCTGCAGGAACAGCCTCGGACCCACGCCGGCCGGGTCGTGCAGCCAGGCGCCGTCCTCCTGATCATCCTCCGGATCGGCGAACTGCGCCGCCCACTCCTCCCTCGTCCGGAACGGCGGGGGCGGGGGTTCGTCGTCGTAGCCCAGGGCCAGTTTCCAGAACGCCGCCAGCTCGCTCGGGTGGTGGCAGTCGAGGGCCAGCCCAATGGTGTGCGCCATGCCGCGACCGTAGCCCCGGGGTCCGACAGTTTCCGGCCGGAGCGCTCACAGCAGGCTGAGCTGGGTGCCCTTCCGCTTCCGCCGCGGCTGGGTGTCGCCGAGCTGGTCGTAAGCCTTCAGCGCCGCCAGGAACGGAGACCGGGGTCGCCCCGCCGCGTGGCTCAGGAACAGGTGCCGCTGCGCCCGGGTCATCCCGACGAACAGCAGCCGACGCTCCTCGTCCACCGCCTCCACGTCGTCCGACCCCGGCCAGCGCAACGGCAGCAACCCGTCCTCGCACCCGACGATGAACACCACCGGGAACTCCAAGCCCTTCGACGCGTGCAGCGTGAGCAGCGAGATCCGGTCGGCCCGCGGATCCCACGTGTCCACCTCCACCCCCAGCGCGAGCGCCGTGTGGAAGCGCTCGAAGTCGGCCCCGCACTCAAGAGCCAGAGGTTTCAGCAGCTCGTACGCAGTGTGGTCGTCACCCGCGACGGCACGCACGCGCTCCAGCACGGTGGAGCCGGCCGCGAACTTCAGGTCGTGGGCGATCCGCGCCACCCCGGGCCGGTCCGCCAACCGGTCGTGCGAGCGCTTCTGGAACGGCAGACCGGACTGCGTCAACGCCTCCACGAGCGCCCGCGCCTGGCGATCCGTCCGGTACAGCACGGCGAAGTCCGAGAATCCGAGCCCCTGCGTCCCGTCGCCCACCACCCGCCCGCTGTCGAACGCGTGGAACGACGCGCCGCCCAGCACCTGCTCGATGGTCCGCGCCACGAACCCCGCCTCGGCCGCCTCCGACGACGCGTGGTGCACGCCGATCGGCGCGTCGCCGTGGTCCACCATGGGCCGCAGCTCCCGCCCCGGCACCAGCGACGACGGCGAGATCACCTCCAACGCGCCCGTCACGACCGCCGACGACGACCGGTAGTTCCTGGTCAGCTGCACGGTCCGCGCCGCGGGGAAGTCCTCCTGGAATCGCAGGAAGAACCCGACGTCCGCGCCGCGGAACCGGTAGATCGCCTGGTCCGGGTCGCCGATCGCGGTCAGGTTGCCGTCCGGCGGCGCGAGCAGCCGCAACAGCCGGTACTGCTGCTCGTCCACGTCCTGGTACTCGTCCACCGACACCCACCGCCACCGCGCCCGGTAGCCGGCGACCAGCGCGGGCGACTCCTCCAACAACGCCAGCGGCAACGTGATCAGGTCGTCGAAGTCCACCAGGTCCTGCGCCCGCAACGCCTTCTTGTACCGCGCGTCCCCGGCGACGATCAGCGCCCGTGCCGCCCTCTCCTCCGCGACGACGGACAACGCCACCGCCAGCTGCCGATCGGGATCCGCCACCCCGAACGACGCCGACAACCCGAAGTACGCGCCGTGCTCGCGCAGGATCAGCACCCCGAGCGAGTGGAACGTCGCGATCGTCAACTCACCGACGGCATCCGGCGCCAACAGGGCCAGCCGTTCCGCCATCTCCTCCGCCGCACGCCGCGTGAACGTGATCGCCAGGCACTCCGACGCCGGCACGCCCCGCGACGTCACCAGGTCCGCGATCCGGTGCGTCAACGTCCGCGTCTTGCCCGTCCCCGGCCCGGCGATGATCAGCAACGGCCCGCCGTCCACCTCGGCCGCCGCCCGCTGCTCCGGGTCCAGACCGTCCAGCAACGACGAACCACCCGACTCCCGAACGGGCGCGGGCTCGACGACAGGCGCAGCCACGGGCGCCGGCCGAGCACGCTCCACAGTGGACGGCTCGGGAGCGGCGTAGTCGAACAGGGCGAACGCCGAACGCCGCCGCTCGAGCTCCCCCGGCTCGAACACCCGGATCACGCCGTACTCGCCGTCGTACCCCGAGTCGCGCACCACCTCACCGCGCCGCAGCCGCGTCACGGCCTCGGCCAGCAACGGCGAGTGCACGGCGATGTCGTCCACCGGCACGTCCTGGAGGATCACCAGCTCCGGCCCGAGCGCCGCGGTCAGCTTGTCGATCTCCGCGACCACCTTCTTGCTCTTCGGCCCCGTCCCGACGATCTCGCTCATGATCTCCGGCAACGGCACCAGGCTGGTGAACCCGGCCGCGCCGGCGGGCCGGTGGCCGTGCGGCCGGTCGGCCAGCTCCGCCACCCGGCTGAGCACCCCGAC
Organism: Actinosynnema sp. NPDC002837; assembly: GCF_040295345.1. Taxonomy (NCBI): domain Bacteria; kingdom Bacillati; phylum Actinomycetota; class Actinomycetes; order Pseudonocardiales; family Pseudonocardiaceae; genus Actinosynnema; species Actinosynnema sp. NPDC002837. The sequence goes on along the minus strand of NZ_JBEOVG010000009.1, from coordinate 89,713 downwards.
CGTCAACGGCTTGCCGCACTCCGGGCAGATCCCCCGGTGCGCCAGCGTCTCCTCGGGCTCCATCCGCACGCCGCACTTGCGGTGCCCGTCGACGTGGTACTTGCCCTCCTCCGGGAAGAACTCCAACGACCCGGCGAACCCGTCTCCGGTCTCCAGCGCCGACCGCACCGAGTAGTAGTCCAGCTCGGTGTCGAACACGGTCGCCTCACGCCCCAGCGCCGGCGGCGAGTGCGCGTCGGAGTTGCTGACCAGCCGGTAGCGGTCCAGGCTCGACACCCGCCAGTTCATCTCCGGGTCGGACGACAGGCCGGTCTCCACCGCGAAGACGTGCGACGCGAGGTCGACGTAGCAGTCCTGGATCGCGTCGAACCCGGACTTGGACCCGAGCACCGCGAACCACGGCGTCCACACGTGCGCGGGCACGAGGTAGCCGCCGCACTCCAGCGTGATCTCCAGCAGGTCGCGCGAGTCGAGCCCGAGGATCGGCCGCCCGTCGGACCCGAGGTTGCCGATCTTGGCCAGCCGGGCGTTGAACCGCGCCGCCGACGACAGGTCGGGCATGTAGACCAGGTGGTGCACCTTGCGGGTGCGGTCGCCGCGCTTGTAGATGGTGGAGATCTCCACGGAGAGCATGAACCGCACCGGCGCGGCGGCCAACGACGGCGGCAGCCGGCGGTCGATGTCGCGGTCGAGGTCGTCGCGCAGCCGGTACAGCCCCGGCGACGCCTCGACCAGGCTGGACGTCAGGTGGTCGTACCAGGCGGGGTGGGTGAAGTCGCCCGTGCCGACCAGCGAGATCCCCTTGCGGCGGGCCCACCAGGTCAGGTGTTCGAGGTCGCAGTCACGGCTGCAGGCCCGGGAGTACTTGGAGTGGATGTGGAGATCCGCCACAAAGCGCACCGGCCACAGCCTAGTGAGTGATCGACACCGAGCGGGCGCGAGGTCGCGTCGAGGCCTCATCGCAACGTGACGGCCTTGTGGGAGCACGACATCGAGAGAGATCCCCACGGAAAGTGATGACGAATCCTCACGATTGCCGCATTCCTTAGTCCGATCGAGCTAATTGAGCCCGCTTTCGACTGCGTTGCGTAACAACTGGCGGCGCACACCGAATGTCCCACCGCAGAGCAGGTTCGGGGTGGACGGAAGGCGGATCACTTGAACAAGATCACACGGGTGGCGGCGGCGCTGGTCGGCGCCGCTGTCGGGCTGGGACTGGCGGTCGCCGTGGCGGCGCCCGCGAGCGCGGCGGTCGCCGACGGCTACTACAAGCAGCCCTTCGACCCGACGGTGTGGCGCGTCGTCGGCGGCAACGCCCGCGCCATCACCTACGACGAGTGGGCCGCCGCCGGCTTCCCGCAGCCCGCCGCCTCGCCGACGGACTACGTGAAGTACGCGTGGTCCCCCACCGTCTACGCGGTCACCTTCTGGGGCGACCCCCAGTCGACGTGGGACTGGGACCGGCTCACCGAGTCCCAGTGGCGGGCGTCGGGCAGCCCCGCGCCGCGCAACGCGGGCTGGATCGCGGGCAGCTACTACTACCAGTGGGGCACGTCCAACGAGCTCTTCGTCGAGGGCGAGGACGGGGTGAACCACAAGCTCACCTACGGCGAGTGGTCCGCCTCCGGCTTCCGCGCCTTCGACCCGCGGTCCAACGAGGGCTTCCAGAAGCTGTCCTGGGCGCCGAACATCATGCGGATGTCCAACCTGGCCACCGGCGCCGGCTACTCGATCGGCTACGAGGAGTGGCGGGCGGAGGACTTCCCGACGCCGCAGGTCGTGCGCCGCGTCGCGAACGACCACTTCTACAAGTACGGCACCGCCCCGACGATCTACTACCAGGGCCCCGCGTTCCACCGGCCCGTGAGCTACGCCGAGTGGGTCGGCGCGGGCAGCCCGGCGCCGGAGGTCCGCGCGCCCGGGAACCCCGGCAACAGCAAGGACTGCTCGGACTTCGCCACCCAGCGCGACGCCCAGGCGTGGTTCGACCTCTACTACCCGTACTACGGCGACGTCGCGCAGCTGGACAGCGACAACGACCGCATCGCGTGCGAGTCCCTGCCGTAACGAGCACGGCGTGACGAGCGCGGAAGCGGCCCCCGCCCGAGACCGGGCGGGGGCCGTTCGCGCGTTCCGCGAGGACTCACCGCGCCGCCGTCCGCCGACCGCGCGCGGAGCCCCACCGGCGCATGGCCGGCCGCTCGACCGCGCGGTACAGCAGCCAGGACACCAGCACCGAGATCACCAGGTAGAGCGCGGTGAACCCGACGTCCGCCGCGACCCCCGCGTCGCGCTCGGGGTCCAGGAGCCCGTGCAGGTGCAGGATCACCAGCACGTGGGTCATGTAGAACGCGAAGGAGATGTCGCCCAGCCAGATCCAGCTCCGCCGGCGCAGGCCGGGCGAGCCGGTGATGTCGGAGTGCGCCGCGGCCAGGACCATCATCGCCAGCGGCACCACGAGGATCGCGTGGACGAAGTACGGGAACGCCACCTGCAAGGCGACGACGTAGCCGAGCGGGACGGAGATCAGCGCGGGGCCGAGCCGCTTCGGGTACCACCGGCCGGTGATCACGATCCGGGCCAGCAGGATGCCCAGGACGAACTCCAGGAGCCGGACGGGCGGGAAGTTGTAGGTGAGCCAGGTCTGCAGCAGCGTCGTCTGGAAGGGACCGCCCTTGGGTTCCGCCGGGGTGACCGCCATGACCAGCAGGGGCACCAGGGCGATCGCCGCGAGGCAGCCGACCGCCCAGTACCACAGCCGCTCCGGCCGGATCCGGGCGACGAGCCGGTGCAGGTAGGGGAAGCAGAGGTAGAAGAACAGCTCGCAGGCCAACGTCCACGAGACCGGGTTCACCCCGCTCTGCACCTGCGGGAGGGGGATCCACGCCTCCACCAGCAGCAGCGTGCTCAGCGCCCGTAACGCGCCCACCTGCTCGCCGGCCCACAGCAGCAGCACCAGCGCCACCACCCAGGTGACCGCGTGGTTGGGGTAGATCTTGGCCAGGCGCCTGCGCAGGAACGCCCGCGGCGTGTCGTCCTCGCGGGCCGACCACGTCAGCACGAACCCGCTGAGCAGGAAGAAGAAGGAGACCCCGGCCAGCGCGGAGCGCAGCGCCACCGCGCCGAACGGCGCCTGCTCCATGTCGCCGCCCGCGTACCAGACGTAGACGTAGACGTGCAGGACGAACACCAGCAGCGCCGCGGCGAAGCGCAGCGCGGTCAGGGAGTCGAGCCGGATGCGTTCACCCGACACCGGCCGTTCCGGTGTCGGCTTCTCGTGGACGGTCATGCGTGCGCTCCTGCTGCTCGGCCGACTCGCGTGCGTCGGGACGGAACCGGGTGGGTACGTGCGCGAGCGGGTCGGATGACCGACTCCGGCCGCGGCCCGGCCCGCGCCCGATGCCGGTCGGCCCGGCCGGCGTGCGCTCCTCGCCGCCGGGCAGGAGCAGGATCCGCGGGTTGGCGTCCGCGACGTGCGCCCGGCGGTCATCATCGGCCAGGACGCGCTCCACCACCAGCACCGATCGTGCGCGGCTACGGCCACGTGGTCCGCCCGACCGACCGGCCGTCGGCGCGGGACGGACGGGTGGGCCGGGCCGTGACCCGCCGACTTCGGGCCCCTGCAAGGGTTCCGGCGATGCGATCGCGGACCGTCCGGCCGCGACAAGGCCCGGCCGACGGGTCGAGCGGGACCGCACGGCCTCCGCGCTGGACCGAATCACCACTTCGGACCATGCGGAAACCTCGCATTGTCGAAGTAGCGCGCCGCCGGCCGGGCCGCCGACCATGGGTTGCCCACCCACCTCGCAGCCGGAGGCGATCTCGATGACCCCAGTGGATCCCGGAGGACCGGTCTGCCGGATTTGCGGTGGAACCGTCGAGCAGTGCCTCGATTTCGGCACGCAGCCGGTGTCGAACGCGTTCCTGCTGCCGGAGCACATCGGCCGGGAGACGTACTTCCACCTGGCCGTCGGGTTGTGCCACTCGTGCGGCATGGTGCAGCAGCTGGAGGAAGTGCCGCGCGAGTCCATGTTCGGGTTCGACTACCCGTACCGCTCGTGCATGTCCGCGTTGATGCGCAAGCACTTCGAGCAGACCGCGCAGCAGCTGCTGGAGACGGAGCTGGCCAAGCCCGACCCGTTCGTCGTGGAGATCGGCAGCAACGACGGCATCATGCTCGACACCGTCCGCCGTGCGGGCGTGCGCCACCTCGGCGTCGACCCGTCCGGCGGACCGGCCGAGGTCGCCCGGGACAAGGGCATCCGCGTCCGGGTCGACTACTTCGAGGAGTCCTCGGCGCGCGCGATCCGGGCCGAGGACGGCCCGGCGGACGTGATCTTCTCCGCCAACACGGTCAGCCACATCGCCTACATGGACTCGATCCTGCGCGGCGTCGACGCGCTGCTCGCCGACGACGGCGTGTTCGTCGTGGAGGACCGCTACCTCGGCGACGTGGTCGAGCACAACTACTTCGACCAGATCTACGACGAGCACTTCTACCTGTTCGCGATCAAGTCGGTCGGCGCGATGGTGGCCAGGTTCGGGTTCGAGCTCGTGGACGCCGAGCGCATCCCGGTGCACGGCGGGGCGATGCGCTACACGATCGCGCGGGCGGGCCGGCGCCAGGTCACCCGGGCGGTGCTCGACCTGGCCGCCAGGGAGACCGAGATCGGCCTGGACCGGCTCCCGGTGTACGCGCGGTTCCGCGACGAGATCAAGTCGATCCGGTCGGAGCTGACGACCCTCCTGACCGAGTTGCGCGCCCAGGGCAAGACCGTCGTCGGGTACGGCGCCACGTCGAAGAGCGCCACGGTCACCAACTACTGCGGCATCGGGCCGGACCTCGTGCCGTACATCTTGGACACGACACCGGTGAAGCAGGGCCGGGTGACGCCGGGCTCGCACATCCCGATCGTCCCGCCGGAGCGGTTCACGCAGTCCTACCCGGATTACGCGCTGCTGTTCGCCTGGAACCACGCCGACGAGATCATGGCGAAAGAACGCGCGTTCCGCGAGTCCGGCGGCAAGTGGATCCTCTACGTGCCCCGCGTGCACGTCGTCTGAGCACGTGCGCCAGGACCTGCCGTCGCTCACCGGGTTGCGCTGGTTCGCGGCGCTGCTCGTGTTCGGCATCCACTTCACCGGGATGGCGCTGACCACGCCGCCGGGGTCGACCGGGCTGAGCGGGTTCGACCAGGCGGTCCACGACCTGGGCCGCACCGGGTTCATCGGGGTGTCGTTCTTCTTCGTGCTCAGCGGGTTCGTGCTGACCTGGTCGACGCCGGGCGACCAGGCGTCGCGCGAGTTCTGGCGGCGGCGCTTCGCCAAGATCTACCCCGTGTTCGCGGTGACGGCGCTGGTCGCGGTCGTGCTGCAACTGGTCGTCACCGGCGTCCGGCCGGGCTGGGACGTGGTGCTCGGCCACGTGCTCCTGCTCCAGGCGTGGACGCCGGACCAGGCCTTCGTCTTCGGCCTCAACCCCGTGATGTGGTCGCTGAGCTGCGAGGCGTTCTTCTACCTGGTGTTCCCGGCGCTGCTGCTGGTGCTGGACCGGCTGTCGGCGCGCGGCCTGCGGGTCGCCGGCGCGCTGTTCGTGGTCGCCACGTTCGCGGTGCCGGTGCTCGTGGGCGAGGTGATCACCCTGCGCGAGCCCGCTCCGCCGGTGCTGGTGCCGCTGGACGGGTTCGAGGACCAGTTCACCTACTGGTTCACCTACGTCTTCCCGTTGATGCGCGTCACGGAGTTCGCGCTCGGCATCGTGGTCGCGCTGCTGGTGCGGCGCGGCGCGTGGGTCGGCCCGCCGCTGCCGGTGGCGATCGGCCTGTGCGTGGCCGCGTTCTTCGTCAACCGCGAGCTGCCGCCGCTGTGGCAGCGGTCGGCGGGGATGCTGATCCCGTTCGCGCTGCTCATCGCGGCGGCGGCGCGGGCGGACTCGCGGCGCGCCTGGTCCCCGTTGCGCGGCGGGCCGCTGGTGTTCCTCGGGAAGGTCTCGTTCGCCTTCTACGCGGTGCACGTGCTGATCATCATGCACACCATGGGCGGCCGCGTGCAGACCTGGCTCGCCGACCTGGGGGTGATCAGCCAGCCTGTCCTGCCGGTGTGGGGCGCGCTGGTCGTCCTCGTGGTGCAGCTCGCCGTCACCGTCTTCGTGGCCTGGTTGGTGTACCGGTTCGTCGAGGTGCCGATGACCAGGCTGTTGCGCGGGGCACGGCGTGGTGTGCCGGTCGTCTAGCCGTCCTGCACGGCTTTCCAGGTGCGGCGCAGGCCCTCGGTGAACGTGGTGACCGGCCGCCAGCCCAGCACGTCCTCGGCCAGCCCGACGTCCACCAGGATCGTCCGCCGGTCGAACCCGCGCGACGGTGACCGGTCCACCGCCGACCGCACCCCGGTCACGTCCTCGACCTCGCGTCGCAGCCGGCCGAGGGAGACGGGGTCGCCGGAGCCGATGTTGAGGGCGAACGGCAGGTCACCGGTGTGCCGGGAGATGCGGAGCAGGGCGTCCACGACGTCGTCCACGTACACGAAGTCCCGGGTGATGTCGTCGTCGCCGATCTGGCGCAGGCGTTCACCCTTGGCGACCGCGGTCAGCCAGTGCGCGATCACGCCGTGCCCGGGGTCGGTCCGGTGGCCGGGCCCGTAGAGGCTGGCCAGCCGCGCCACCACCGGGCGCACCCCCGGCGCGGCGCGCAGCACCTTTTCCATCTCCAGCTTGCACCGGCTGTACGCGGTGCCCGGCCGCAACGGCGTGCGCTCCGTGAATGGCGGCTCCGCGGCCCGGTCGTAGCAGTCCGCGCTGCCGGCCAGGACGACCGTCGGATTGGTGCCGAGATCGCCCAGGGCCGCGACGAGCCGGGTGAAGTCGGCGAGATCGCGGTCGGCCCTTTCCGGGAAGCGCTCGGCCGTTCCGGGCGTGACGCTGGTGGCGACGTAGAAGACCACCTCAGCGGTGCGGAGCGCCGGCGACAGCACGTCGTCCACGAGCGCGGGTTCACCCCTGGTGACCCGTGAGACCTGCGCGGATGCCCGTTCCAGCCCGGCGGCGAGCGCCGACCCGAGGAACCCGCGCGCGCCTACCACCACCGCATGCATAACGCCTTCCTCCGGTCGCGAACCGGCAGCGTGCCACATCGCCGCGCGCACCCGGTACACCGTCCCGGAAAATCCGCATTTTCGAAGAAGACCCTGGACGGGCGCGCGCGCCGGTTGACAGCATGTGCCGAAAAGAAAATATGGGGACGTTTACCCGGACGGCTGCCCGCGCGCCGTTCGCCGAATGGTCGGGAAAGGCGTTTTATGCGTTTTCTGTTCACCGCATGGCCCACGCCTTCGCACCTGTTCCCGCTCGTTCCGCTGGCCAACGCGCTCATCGGCGCGGGCCACGAGGTGCGCGTCGCGTCCGCGCCCTCCCTGGCCGACGCGATCCGCGCCTGCGGCCTCACCGCGGTGCCCCTCGGCGACGGCTCGGGCACGCCCACCGGACCGGGCAAGATCGCGTCACCGGAGCTCGCGGCGCGCTTCGACGACCTCGCCGTCCGGCTCGGGCTGTCCGAGGACGAGCGCGCCACCTGGGACGTCTTCCGCTACTTCATGCTGCCGCCGATGTGGGACTTCCACCCCTTCGGCGCGTCGGCGTCCGACCCGCACCCGGAGGTCGACGACCTCGTCGAGTACACCCGCGTGTGGCGGCCGGACATGATCCTGTGGGACCCGACGGCCATCGCCGGCTCCATCGCGGCCAGGGTGAACGGTGTCGCGCACGCCCGGCTCATGTGGACCCAGGACTACTACCCGTTCGCGGTGCGCGCGATGGAGCGCTCGCCCGGTGGCTGGGACCCGTTCACGGAGACCGTGCGCCCGGCCGCCGAGCGGCACGGCCTGGAGGTGGACGAGGAGCTGCTGCTCGGGCAGTTCACCGTGGACGCGATGCCCACCGCGATGCGCCTGCCGGACGCCACGACGACGATGCCGATGCGCTGGGTGCCGTTCACCGGCACCACCACCGTCCCGGACTGGCTGGACGCCGAGCGTTCCCGGCCGCGGGTCGCGCTGTCCCTCGGCCAGTCCCGCCGGCTGGTCATCGTGGAGGACGGCTGGGACCCGGTGGCGAACGTGCTGGAGGTGGTCGGCCGGCTGGACGTCGAAGTCGTGGCGACGCTCAACGCGACCCAGCTGGCGGGCGTGCGGGCGGTGCCGGACAACGTGCGCCTGATCGACTACCTGCCGCTGAACGTGCTGCTGCCCACGTGCGACGCGATCATCCACCACGGCGCCATCGGGACGTTCGGCGCGGCGGCGACCTTCAAGGTGCCGCAGCTGATCATCGACTCCCACGCGCAGCACCTGATCCCCGCGTTCGGCGACGAGTGGTCCGCCGCCGCCCGGACCATGATCTCCAAGAACGCCGCGCGCTACGTGCCCGACCGCGGCGCGGGTTTCACCGTGGACGTGCACGACGCCCCGGAAGAGGCCACGACGCGGCTCAAGATGGTGCTCGAGGAGTCGGACGTCCGCGACGGCGTCGAGCGGGTCTACTCGGAACTGATGGCGATGCCCAGCCCGCACGACCTCGTCGCGAGGCTGGAGGAAGCGGCGCGGCGCGGGCGCACGGCGTGATCCGGTCGATGGGGAAGGTGTGACGTGGGCGCGGAACCGCGCGCCGGTGGACGCGACTGGCTGGGCTTCGCCGTCCTGGCGCTGGTGCCGGTCCTGCTCTCGCTCGACGTCAGCGTCCTGTTCCTGGCGCTGCCGGAGCTGAGCGCCGACCTGCGGCCCGACAGCGCCGAACTGCTGTGGATCGGCGACATCTACCCGTTCATGATCGCCGGTTTCCTCGTCACCATGGGCACCCTCGGCGACCGGGTCGGCCGCAAGAAGCTGCTGCTCGTCGGCGGCGCGCTGTTCGGGCTGGCGTCGGTCCTGACCGCCTACTCCGGCAGCCCCGGCATGCTCATCGCGGCCCGTGCGCTGCTCGGCGTGTCCGGCGCGATCATGCTGCCGAACACGTTGGCGCTGGTGGTGGTCATGTTCGCCAACCCCAAGCAGCGCAGCCTCGCGATCGGCGTCTGGATCAGCTGCTTCATGGCGGGCATCGCGGTCGGCCCGGTGATCGGCGGGCTGGTGCTCGACGCGTTCTGGTGGGGCGCGGTGTTCCTGGTCGGCGTGCCGGTCATGGTCGCCCTGCTGGTGCTCGGCCCGCTGACGCTGCCGGAGTTCCGCAACCCCCGGGCCGGGCGGATCGACCTGCCGAGCGTGGTGCTGTCGCTGGCCGCGATCCTGCCCGTGGTGTACGGGCTCAAGGGCTTCGCCCGGGACGGCGTCACGCCGGTGCACGCCGTCGCGCTGCTGGTCGGGCTCGGCTTCGGGGCGGTGTTCGTGGTGCGGCAGCACAAGCTGCCCAACCCGTTGCTGGACCTGAGGCTGTTCGGCAACCGCACGTTCGCGGGCGGGATCGCGATCATGCTGCTGGCGTCGGCCAACATCTCCGGTTCGATGCTGCTGGCCAGCCAGTACCTGCAGCAGGTGCTCGGGTTCTCGGCCGTGCGGGCCGGGTTCTGGCTCGTGGTGCCGGCGATCGGGCTGGTGACGGCGTCGCTGTTGTCGCCGATCGCCGCGCGCCGGCTGCGGCCCGGGTACGTGATGGCGGTCGGTCTGGCGATCGCCACCGCCGGTTTCGCCGTGCTGACGCAGATGAGCACGACCACCGGTGTCGCGCTCCTGGTGGCCGGGTCGGTGATGGTGCAGTTCGGCATCGGGTCCAGCGGGTCGTTGGGCACCGACCTGGTCGTCGGCACGGCGCCCGCGGAGGGGGCGGGTTCGGCTTCCTCGTTGGTGCAGACGGGGACCGAGTTGGGCACCGCGCTGGGCATCGCCGGTTTCGGCACGGTGGCGGTCGCGGCCTACCGGAGCGACATGGCCGCCTCGCCCGTCACCGACGCCCGCGACACCCTGCCAGGCGCCCTGACCGCGGCCGGGGGATTGCCCTCCGACGCCGCCGCCGGCCTGTTGGCCCAGGCTCGCGAGGCGTTCACCGGTGGCGTGACGCTCGCCGCGATCATCAGCACCGTGATCCTGTCGGCCCTGACCGTGGCAACGCTCGTCCTGCTCCGCCACGCCAAGCCCCTGGGCCAAGCCGCACCCGCGGCGGAACCCGCCTCGACGTCCGGCGCGGAAGGCTGAGCCCCGGACGACCGGCCGGCGTCCACGGACCAAAGGGCCGGATCAAGACCGGTGAACCGGATAGCACTCGCCGATGAGCGAACCGCGAGCGCAGAATCTCCCCCGTGAACTCCGAGATGAACCCGTCGGTCGACGTCGACGAGCCCTGGCGTGCCGAGATGCTCACCGCCATCGGCTCGGGCGACCCGCAACTGGCGAACCCGGCTCTGCTGGAGTTGACCTACGACGACCCCGACGGCGACTGGGTGGAACCGATCCTGCTCGAACACCTGTCGCCGCAGTACGACATCCGGCTGCGCCTGCTGGCCGCGACCTGCCTCGGCCACCTGGCACGCATCCACGGCAAGATCACCAGGAGCACCGTGGTGCCCACCTTGCACGCCCTGCTGTCCGATCCCGTCCTGGGAGGCACAGCCGAGGACGCCCTGGGCGACATCAACTGGTTCGCCCCGGCGGATCCAGGAGCACACCCGTAACGCACCGCGCCGTTCCGCCGCCACAACGCAGAAGAGCGGGAACCGGCGAACCGGTTCCCGCTCTTCGTGTGCTGTGTCTTTTGTGGACCTGACTACACAGCATGAGAACTCTGTTGTGGCTGCTCAGGGGCCTGAACTGCTGATCAGGCCCGTTAGCTCCCTCACCACCTAGTGCACCCTCCGGGTAGCCGCCGAGCTGCGAAGCTGGCGGCTACCTGGAGTCACGGGTCCGGTGTGGGCTCCCGTGGGGCATGTCGATCAGGTGAGGGTGAACAACTGGTCCGCCAGCCGCCGTAGCTCCGGGACCTTCGCGCTGAGCATCCAGAAGAACTTTTCCGCCGCGTCGGGTGTGAGCGCGACCGTGGCCTTGGTGCCGAAGCTCACCTCGTAGTCACCGTCAGCGGTGATGGATTCCGTGAAGTCTGCCTCGCTGGTGATCCTGAGATAGGTGGTCTGGTCGATCGCGTCTGCGGGCTGTGCCATCGGTGAACGGACTCTCCTTCTGTCACGTCGTACCACTGCTGCGTCGCCGAGCTGGTCCCGGCGCGTGAGCTGGTACCTGCTTTGAGCAGGTGGGGGCCGATCGGAAGAGGCGGATCGGAGGTCGACCGCGCTGTGTCAGGCGGCCTGCGCGTAGGCGCTGGCCCACCTGGCCAGCGTCCGACGTGATTCCTCGCCGTCGAGGGCGACGGTGTCGAGGTACTGCATCTTGTGCTGGTAGACCGCCACGACGTGGGGATCGTCGTGGAAAACGACCCCGGTGTCGGTCTCCACGTAGGCCAGAGGCTGCAGCGGGCCGGCGAAGGTCATCAGCGTGGCCGGACCGCGCAGTGCGGGGTGGAAGTGGCTGGTCTGCGGGATGATGCGGACCTGGGTCTTGGGCCAGCTGCCCATCAGCGTCAGATGCAGCAGTTGGTCACGCATGACGCGCGGCGTGTCAACCGTCTGCCCCAGCGCGGCCTCGTGGATGTAGAAGACCGTCTCCAGGCTCCCCAGCATCCGCAGCTCGCGTTGGCGACGCATGCGAATCCCGGCTGGGTTCGGGCCACCGGTCATCGCCAGGGCGTAGTCCTCGGTCTGCGCCAGAGCGGGGATGGTCAAGGGCTCGTAGACCGCGATGCCGCGGGCCTGTCGTTCGTGCACCGACAGCGCCGCCAGGTCGTCGGGCACCCCGTTGTGCATACGCAGGAAGTTCCCCGTGTCCAGCTCGGCGGCCATGATCATGACGCGCTCACGAGCCGCCTTGTCGGCCCCGTACCGACCGAGCAGGCAGGCGATGTCCCATTGACTGGTGCCGCGATGTCCCGTCTCCAGCTTGGACAGCTTGCCCACCGACCACTGCATGGCCTCGGCGCTAGCCTCGGACGACATCCGCGCCCGACGGCGTGCCCTACGCAGTTCCTCACCAAGCTCACGGCTGTGCGCACTGCTCAACCGCACCGGCTTCTGCTTCTCCTCGATCTCCACGATCTCCTCTGTTCCTGGCGTGTTGCGGTCACAGCGAGAGGTGATTCAGTTCCGCGTCAGCCCAGGTGCGGCGGCCCTGTTCCCCTCGCCAAGCGGGGGGCCAGCCGTGAGCCGGGGTGCGGCAGCAACAGCAGCTCCTGGACGACGTCGGCGAGCGAGCCCGTGTACTCCCACGTGATCGCGTGGTCACGGTCAAGGCGCAGCCCCAACGCATCGCCCGCGTCCTTGAACCGGATGCCGTCACGCCAGCCACCCGGCCACTGCCGGAAGCCGTCGATCTGGTCCCGGCCTGCCTCAATCGGCAGGAACCGCCAGCCGCCGTTGCGCAGGTCGACCAAGTGGCGCAGGACCGGATAAACCTTCACGATCTCTGCCTCACCGACCGCGGGCAAGATCAGCTCCACGACGCGACCTCCCCGGCGGGTAGCCGGTAGGCCGACCTGAACGCCCGAGTCGCGGTCACCGGAAGCCCCGTCGACGTCGGGCACGGGCTCAGCCCTTCCCCGGCGCGAGGCGCGCGCAGCTCGGCCAGCGTCGCTGCACGGCGGCGCTCACGCGGTGTGACACGGGGCGCCAGACCGGAGGCCACGGTTCCGATCAGCAGGAGAACGAACGTCGCTCTCGTCATGCTCTCAACATCGGCGAGGTCGCCTGCCCTCGACATGTCGTACCCGCTGTCTTCTCCTGCCGCCTACTGCCGTCTGGCTGAAGCAGGAACCCATTCGCGTTGAGGAGGCTTAACGTGAACTCGGACGACGACGGCCCGGAGGTGATCGTGACCGAACCGCCACGCACCCGACTGGAGCAGGTGTTGCGGCAGCGCCACCTCACGGTGGAGGAGTTCCGCCGCCGCTACCAGCGTGTGGCCGGGACCGCGCTGAGCGAGCGGCAGGCATACCGGTGGGTCGCAGGGGAACTGCGGTCCCTGCCCTACCAGCACGCGCAAAGCGCGCTCGAACGGCTGTTCGGTGAGCCGGCCGCACGGCTGCTGGGCACGCCCTACGGGCACGCTGCAACCTTGTCCGCGCGTCGTCACGACCATCCCGTCCCACGCCGTGGAGATGGGCGCAGTGACTGGGAAGGGCAGGTGATCGCGTTGAGCGCCGACCGTGCACGCGACTTCCTGACCAGAGCGGAGGCGACGAACGTGGGTACCGAAGCGCTCGACCAACTGGCCGACGACGTGCGCCGGCTTGTCAACGCCTACCCTCGACAGCCCTTGCAGGATCTGCTCGGTGACCTGGTAGACGTGCAAGGACGAGCCTTCGGCCTGCTGGAGGGTCGCCAGAAGCCCGACCAGACCCGAGACCTGTACCTGCTGGCGGGGGTCGCTTCAGGGCTGATGGCCAAAGCCAGTCACGACCTCGGCGCACCGCACGACGCGATGACACAGGCCCGCGCCGCGCACGTGTGTGCGGACAACGCCGGGCACGACGGGCTGCGAGCCTGGACGCGGGGGCTCCAGGCACTGATCGCCTACTGGTCGGGGCAGTTCGCCGAGTCGGTGCGCTACGCCGAGAAGGGCGCCGACGCAGCCGCCCGCAGCCGGGGCACGGCGGGAGTGTGGCTGGCCAGCGGGCAGGCTCGCGCGCTGGCCGCGATGGGGCGGGCTGACCACGCCCGGGCAGCGGTGGAAAACGCCGCCGACATCCGCGAGCAAGCCGAAGGCGACGAACTGGACGAGATGGGCGGTCTGTGCACGTTCAGCCGCCCACGCGGGCTCTACTACGCCGCCGAAGCACTCGCGTGGGCGGCCGACGCTGAGCGCGCCGAGCGGCTGGCGCTGGAGGCACTGGACGCCTACGCGACGAGCCCGGACGATCGGGCGTTCGGCGACGAGGCCGGAACCCGCTGTGCGCTGGCCGTGGCGAGGCTGGCACGGGGCGAGGTCGACGGCGCTGCCGAAGCCCTCGCGCCGGTCCTGCTGATGCCGGTGGCGCAGCGCATCCACGGCGTGGTGATGGCCGTTGACAATGTTGTGACCGCATTGCGCGGCGTCGGCGACGGCCGCCCGGCGGCGGAGCTGGCGGACGCGCTGCAAACCTTCGGTTCCGAGCGACTGGTGTTGCCCCGGTGAGCGCGGTGGACCTGGTCGGGCAGGTGGTGCGGCTGCGTGAGTTCCGCGCCACCGACGTGGATGACTCGGTGGCCGTGGTCGGGGATGACCGCGTGACCCGCTTCTTGTCGTTCGACAGCCGCAGCCGCGACGAGGCCCGCACGATGATCACGGGCACGATCGAACGCGCGCGGCAGGAGCCGCGCGCCGAGTACTACCTGGCGGTCACTACCCGCGACGATGACCACCTGATCGGGTTCGCCCGGCTGGGGCTGACGGGCACGCGGGCGGCGAAACTCGGCTATGCCATCGCGGCGGACCACTGGGGCCGCGGCTACGCTACCGACGCCGCGCGGACCATGATCACCTTTGGGTTCACTACGTTGGACCTGCATCGGATCAGCGCCGCGATCGGCCCGGACAACCCGGCCTCGATCGCCGTGGTGAAGCGTCTTGGCTTCACCCACGAGGGTCGGCTGCGCCACCACGTCTTCACCAACGGGGCATGGCGAGACTCGGAGCTGTTCTCACTGCTCACGCACGAGTGGGCCCAGGGGCCTTCCGGCGAGTCGGGACGGACGGGCACACCTGCCGAATGACCTCACGGCCTTCATATCAAGAGCCAGTACAACAGGCCGCCTACGAGTGCGCCCAGGGCGGTGCCGCCGAGGACTTGAGGTGTGGTGTGGTCGCGAAGCTCGACACGTGACCAGGCGACGAGAGCGACGGCGGGTGTGAGAAGCAGAAGCCAGGGGCCATAGTCGATGGTCAGCACCATCACGGCGCCTGCAGCCACGGCCGCGTGGATCGAGATCTTCCAGCCACGCCCGTTGGGAACAGGCAGTGCGAACGTGATGGCGACGCTGGCGATCAGGCTGACGAACATTCCTACGGCGAGTGCGATCAGGCGGCCAGGGCCGTCGCCGATCAGCAGAGCGGCGATCCCGACTCCCAGCGAGCAGATGCAGGTGATGAACGGTACGAACCGATCTTCTCGTCTGGTGACGTGGCGGCCGTCCCACAAGCCTCGGCGAGCCCCCCGGATGATCACCAGCATCGGCACCACGGAGCCGGTGATGCCGACGACTGCCCCCCATGCCAGGGTGGCGAGCACATCTCCTGTCGCGTGCCAGCTCACCGCCAACGGGAGTCCCAGGACCCAGATCCACGGCGCGAAGACTTCCGTGGCCGCGCGTGCCAGCTTGCGGCGTCTCCCCCGCGCCGGGGTCTCAGCGTGTGCGGTCATGGTGGTCCAGGAACTCCTTGACGGTCTCGGCGACAACCGGTGATGCGAAGGCGTCGCCGATGCGGATGAGGTTCAACGTGTCGTTCGCTTCGTCGGTCTCGCCGATCACCACGGGATCGACCGTGAGGGCCGGGAAGTTCTGCCGCTTGGCTTCGATCGCGCACGCGACCGCGGCGGCCTCGGCCATGGCTTGCGCACGGTGTGGTGGCAGTCGTTGCCCGTCCAGTCGGTCCCGAACGCTGTCGATGATCTCCTGATCCAGGTACGGGTGCAGCGGGCCGATCAGGACGTCCCGGATCTCGGTGATGCGGACGCGTAGACGGTTGGTGTGACGTCCGCGTGCGAAGACCAGTTCGGGTGCGACGGAGGTCAACGCGCGCCACAGCGGTTCGAGTCGCAGGTAAGCCTGTCGTTCCTCCCAACGCGCCCCGAGTGGCGGGATCATGACGCCGAGCATGAACAGCAGGACCGACAGGAAGATGAGCCACGTGCTGACGGTCCAGCGGTCGGGTTCGGCCTGGTCGACTTCGCCTCCGAGGGCTGAGGCGGCGCTGAGTCCGAGGCGGTGCGCCACGTAGAGCATGCCGACGAGGCTTGCCACGCCCATCAGTCTCAAGCCGAGTCTCAGGTGTCGCCTGCCGACATGGCCCGCCAGGCGCGACATCCACAGGACGTCGATCATCGCCCATGCCAGGTACGTGCCGTAGACGGTGAGGTACGGCATGACCCAAGGCAGGTCTCCGTGGTCCGAGGCGATCACGGTCAGGCCATAACGCCACGGGCCGAGGGCATACAAGGTCACCAGGCTGACCAACGCGGCTACCAGCATCGCTTTCCGCAACCGCAACTGCCGCGCGACAAGCTGTGCGTCGGTCGTGAGGTGCAGGCAGAACACCTGCACGTAGTAGCCCGACACGAGCACCGAACCGTGCTGCGCAAGCTGCATCGGCAAAGCGCTCAACGCGGGTTGAGCCTTGAGGAAGTCGGCGATGATCGCGACCTCGAGCAGGACGAGGCCGGTGCACATGGCGCCGACTCCGGGGCGGCGGGTCTGGCGGTAGGAGCCGAACCAGAACATCGCCGCAGCCGTGACCAGGATGCACAAGGGCAGCGAGAAGCTGAGCACGCGCTACCCCTCCAGGTAGGAGGTGTAGCGGTCGACCACCTCGCCCAGGCCCGGTGCTTCCGCGGAGCGCTGTCCGCTGACCCGCACCGGCCCCAAGCGGCGCTCGAACTCGTAGGCGAACGCTTCGGCCGCGTGTTCCTGGTCGTCGTCATAGGTGCTGCGGAGCATCGCGCGGACCTGTGCCTCATCGGCAGGACCGTCCGAGGCCGTCGCGTCGGGCGTCACCACGAGATGGCGGCACAGCAGGTGTCCCAACTCGTGCAGCACCGAGTGCCGTTGGTGATCAGCCGTCGTGTCCACGCGGTGGAGGACGTGGAAGCGGTTGGCGGTCGCGACACAGAGTGCAGCAGGAAGGGATTCGCCCAGGCGCCGTGCCTCTGTCACCGTCCGCTCGGGGTACGGGGCCAACTCGACCGGAGTGCCGACGATCCGCGCCACCTCGTCCACCAAGGCCTCGATGTCGAACGGGTCGGTGATGGGCAGGCTCCTCGCCAACCGGACGACTTCCTTCTCCGCGACCACCGGTGCGCACTGCTCGGCCCGCTCGGCACGCCGGAGGGCGGCACGGATTCGTGCGACGGTCCGCCCGGCGAGCCCTGGACGGCTACTGCTGCGGGCTGTCCTGCACACGGTGCTTCTCCCACTCCTCCACCTGGTCGACAACGCCTGCGATCAGCGAGCGCCCCGCCGGGGTGAGGTTGTCGACGCGGCGAAGCAGCACTCGCGCCTGTGCGGCTTGGCGGGCTGTGGCCAGGTCGTCGGCCTCACCATCGGTGTTCGGATTCCCGTACCGCGCCTCGGTTTCCCAGTACACCTCGGAGTCGAGGAAGTACGCCGGCCGGTAGCCGAAGAACTCCGCGATGGCCTTGAGGTGGCTCACGCGAGGGTCGACGGACTTGGATACCTGACGGAGGTTCCAGACGTGCGTCTGCGACATCTCCACGCCCTTCGCCGTGCACCAGTCTGCGACCTCTTGGTTGCTGTACGGCCGACCCGGCCGCTTGCTACCAGCCGGTGCGGGCTTGCGGTGACGGTCGAACAGCGTTTCGAGGATCTCGGCCACGCTGGGCATGGACCGCTGATCATCCTGCATCACGACACCCCCAGATCTTCACGTGCGTGAAGATACACGCCAATATCCTCATCGTCGTTGACGAACCCCCTCGATAACAACCTATGCTGCCCGTAGATCGCAACACACGTGACGACGAATCTTCACGCACGTGAAGACTTCATCTACGGGAGGGCGCGGTGCTTCGTGATCCCCAAACCGCAAAATCGCGGTCTCAACTCAGAGTGTTACAGACCGTGCGCTCAGCGTGGCGCAGATCGCACGCCGCGCTGCTGTCGAAGTGGCTCGCGAGCTTAGGCAGCGTCCGGACACGTCCGGGCATCCGAAGACTTGGTCTCAAGTGCCACCGGCCGTCGAGGGGGCGGCCCGTCGAATGTCCAAGACCACTACCGTGCCCGCCGCCGAGTCGATCGCGGTGGATGACCTGGCCGCACAGATCGACCTGCTGCGCTGGGTGGAAGACCAACTGGACGGCCTGAAGAAGTTCCGCGCCGACGTGCAGCGCGAGATCAAGCTCCGCCTCGGTGACATCGAGGTCGGCACAATCAACGGCGTACCCGTGGTGACCTACCGCAAGGCGCTGCGGATCACGCTGAGCCCGCGCCTGGTGCGAGAGCTGAACCCGGAGCTGGCACGCAGGTGCGAGGAGATCTCCGAGGTCCGCACCTTTCTGTTGCTGGACGCCGCGTGACGTCACTGGCGGGGTCCGACCGGTCTCGGGGGACCGGTCGGACCCGCACCCGCCGCACGACGCCCCGCAGCAGTGACCCTCGCGTGATCGGCGAGCTGACCGCTGAGATCGCCCGACACCTTGTCGGGCTGCCACTGGACTACGGCGGCACGGTGGAGCGGATCGCCGCCCTGCTGGCGACCGAGCCTCGCAACGCCGACCAGTCGGCCGCGGTAGTCCGCGCCGTCGTGCAGGACGCGATGACCGACCCATTCCGCGAGACCCACGCCAACCGCTGGCGTGCACACCTGGCACCGTCGGTCCGGCCGCCGATGGTCGGCGCGACCGTGCGCCGCCTGCTGTCGGTCGGGCTGCTCGTGGCCACCGGCCGCTATGTGCGCTCCACCGACGCGCGCGGCGGCAACGGCGGCAAGCTCATGCCGGTCTACTCGCTCAACTTGGCCGTGCTCATCGAGCACCGCCAGGCCGTCGACGCCGACGAGGCCGCGACCGCCTAAGCCGCTTCACCACTTCGTTGCCGCGCAGCGACGCGCGGTCTGTTCGTGCTGCCCGAAAACCACTGTTGGGGGATGACCTTCCGTGGCGCGTGATCACGCCCGTCTGTACGTGCACATCTGGACCGACCCGGACTTCATCGAGCTGTCCGCCGTCGGCAAGTTGATCTACCTCCAGCTTCTCTCGCAGCCCAAGCTGGCCTACTCCGGGGTGCTCGACCTGGCGGCCAAGCGCTGGGCGCGGTCGCACCCGGACCTGGACGTGGCGACCGTGCGCGCCGCCTTGAGCGAACTGGACGCGGCTCGGTTCCTGGTGGTCGACCAGGAGACCGAAGAAGTCCTCGTCAGGTCGTTCATCCGCCGTGACGAGCTGTGGAAACAGCCCAACATGCTGCGCGGAGCGCTACGGGTCGCGTTCGACATCGTCTCGCCGATCCTGCGCGCCGCGCTGGCCCGCGAGCTGCGCCGCCTGCCCGCCCAGATCACCGGCCCCGCACCTGCCATCGCCGCCACCGAGCTGGAGAACGGCGCGCGGGAGCTGCCTGCCTCGGTCATGGCCGCGATGGAGGTCCCCGGCATCGGCCGCACAGCCAAGTCCCGCGCGCAGGCACGCCCGACCACACCAGCGGCTCATGCCACGACCACCCCTTCAGGCATGCCGACCGCGAACCCTTCGGCGACCCCCTCGGGGAACCCTTCGGCGAAAGACCTGGGAGAAGGGAGTAGGGAGCGGGAGACAGGAGAACCTGTCCTTGCGTCGGTAGATGAAGAAGTGGGTGTCCCCGCGCCCGCGCGTACAGGCGCCCGCCCGCGCGACGGCCGGCCCTCGACCGCCGAAGTCCGGGACGAGCGGCCGGAGTCGGGCTCGGTCCGGCAGGCCCGCCGCGCGGAGGCCGAACGGCTGGTGACCGTGCATTGCCCCACCCAGCCTCGGCAAGTGGTAGCGGCGCTGCGTGCGCAGGTGATCGGCCTGCTGAGGGAGGGCATTGAGCCCGCGGTGATCGCGGCAGGGCTGCGGGTGTGGGCGGGCAAGACCCTTCCGCCGAGGTGGCTGCCCGACCTGGTAGGCGAGCTGATGCGTGCCCGACGCGTGCCCACCGACGCGAAGTCCCGTCAGCGCGAGCTGGCGGTGGCGCAGACCTTCGAACAGATCCGCGCCGACGCCATCGCCGACGACGACCGCTCGCCGGTCGGCCTCGCCGCACGTGGGGAGCTACCCGCGCACGCCGACACCGCCACCCTCCAGCGGCTCTTGGACGACGCCCTGGCCACGACGATCGCCACGGAACCGGCGGATGAGGACGCCCGAGAGGAGCACGGGGCGGAGGTCGCCGCGTGACCGGCCGACCGACCTTGACCCGCTCGGAGGTTCGCGCGCTGCTGCTGCACTACCGCGTCGCCGACGAAGGCCCGATCTCCGAGGAGACCGTGACGGCGTGGTGGCGGGAGCTGCGCGGGCACACGGCCGCGCAATGCCAGGCCGCGCTGGCCTCGATCCCATCGCAACGGGTTCGTCACGCCAGTCCGGCCGAAATCGCCCAGCTCGCACAGGTCGCAGCACTGCACCAGACCGACGTCATGCCCAGCTCCGCGCGTACCCCGCTGCCGGTCACCTCGGCCGACAAGGCTCGTCAACGTGCCGCGTTCGCTACCGCTGGACAGCGCGGCATCCGGGCGGTGTACGAGGCGATGGGCTGGACCCGCCATCCGGACACGGAGTTGGCCGGGACGGTGCGCTGCCCGTTCTGCCTGGCCCACGCGGGCCGCGTGTGCAAGCCGCTGACCCGCACCCGCGACGGCCGCCGCGAGGAACGCGATCCCGTGACGCGGATGCACCCCTCCCGGCTGACCTCCGCCCGCGCCACGAAGGCCGCGGGCACGGCCTCGACCACGCGCGGCGGTGCCATTCCGCCCGCGCCGCAAGGAGTCTCCGCATGAGCGCCCACGATTTCGAGGGCTACGACCACGACGAGCACGAGTTCGACGGGATTGTCCCCAAGTTCATCCACAACGGGGACAACAGCGACGAGCCTCCAGCCGCGCCGACGCGCGAGCAGGCCGCCGCCGCCCGGTTGGCGTGGGAGGTCGCGGTCGACCAGCTGGTGCGGCCTGGCCTGTACGTGATCCATCGCCAGGACGACGGCCAGGAGGTCGCCGAGGTGCTACCGCTGCTCGATCAGGTCCGCGAGGCGGTCACCCCGGAGGGCAGGCGCTCGGGCGCGGCGGGCAAGCTCGGCTCCCGGCCGCCCGCGAGCTTGGGCGCGTTGGGCCTGCTGGCCGAGATCCGCACGGAGGTCCGCAAGACCTGCCGCGCCCACGCCCACGACGCCCGCACCCTCCGCGAGCAGGTCCGCGACTGGGGCGCCCACGCTGAGGACTGGCAGCACGCGGCCCCGGACTACGTGCTGTGGGCCGCCGACCGGGCGAACGAGTGGGTCCGGGCCGCTCGGCTGATGCTCGATCCCGAACCCCGGTTCCCGTTGCGCGGACGCGCGTGTCCGGACTGCGGGACCGCCACGGTGCAGGTCTGGTCCGACGACGAGTCCGACTGGATCCGCCGCCCGGCGCTGAGCATCGATCCCGATCGCGTCGAGGCCGTGTGCGCGCAGTGCCGCCACAGCTGGGGCCTAGACGTGTGGGCACAGCTCAACGAGGTGCTCGACCAGCAGCTCACCTACGAGACGCTAGCGTGAGCGGGGTCACGTCATGGGCCGTGCCGACCGGTTGACCTTCAGTCGTTTCGGCGCGCATAATGGCCACATTGGGTACACGTGTGCCCTTTTTGACCCGAAGGCCCGTCGCGCTCACCCCCAGCGCGGCGGGCCTTCGTCGTGCGGGCGGCGGCTCACCACAGCAGGCCCGGCCACCCCCATCCGCGCGCCCCGCGCGACGCCGCCGCCCGCATCCCCACGAAGTCCACGTCCCCGCACCGCACTTTCCGGAATGCTGCGCATTCCGCGCCCTCCACCGGTGACATGTATTCCATTTCCTGCACTTGCCCGGAACCACATCCGGTAACAGGATCAAAGGAGCCCCGGAATTGCCGTTGGAATTCCGATTCAGGGGCACATGTAACCCACTGGAGGGGTATTCAATGCAAGACCACCGTAGATCAGCCATGCCCGAAACAGGGGCAGGGGAAGTACCGGTGAAAACGTCCGTCGAGTATCCGTTCATCGGCAGGCGCTACCACGAGACCGAGGGCCTGAGCGTGCCGCAGCTCGCCCGTCATCTCATGGACGAGCTGCCCCGCGAGTTCGGTGGACTGTGGTTCGCCGCCACCGTCCACCGCTACCGAGTCGACCGGCCGTGGACCATCGACGTGCAGGTCTTCGGGGTCGCCCCGGACGTGCTGGTCGACCCGCACCACTCCCACCGGCTCATGCGCCAGATCGCGGAGCTGATCGACGAGTACAACGTCATGGAGTACGTCAACGACTTCAGCGAATTCGCCACCAGCCGGTTCATGGGTCCGAACGTCATCCTCCTGCACGAGTACGAACAGGGCGAACACAAGCCCGGCCGGGTGTCGGTGCGCCATTACTACATCACCGACAAGCCCCGTCGCCTGTGGGAGAAGGTTCGCAGCTTCTTCACCGGGTGGCTGCGATGAACTCCCACCGGCCTGATCCCGAACACGCCGCATACCTGCTCTACGGGGCGATCCTCGACCAGCGTGACCGGATCATGCCCGATACCGCGACGGCAGGTGTGCTGTGCAGCTCCGACCGCAGGCACCTGTTCGTGCACATCGGCGGCCTGTCAGACCGGTTCATCCTCGGACCGGCGACCAACCTGCGCTACTTCGCCTGGCTCGACCCGGACGCGGTGTTCACCACCGAAGCGCGCCAGCTCCGCCTGCGGGTGCTGGACCTGGCCCGCGCCACGTTGCCCCGTAAGACCTCCGGGGAGCTGTGGTTCGCCATCGACGTCTGGCTGATGACCGAGCCCTTTTGGCGCTCTCCCGAGTTCGGATCCCACGGCGTGACCATCCTCGGCAAGGGGGACCCGAAGTGAGCACCGCGACCGAATCCCGCCCGGCGCCGCGCTGCGCCAACGACGACTCACCGGCCGCTGTCGTCCTCCTTCACACCGGCCAGGTCGTCACGCTCGGGGCGATGCTGTGCGAGGGCTGCGCCCAGTGCACCGACACTCTGTGCACCGAGCTGGGCACGATCATGGACACCGAGTACGAGGAACCCTGGTGCGCTCGCCACGCCGCGCGGTTCAGCGGGGAGGAGACCGTCCACGGGCCGGACATCGTGCCGATCGGGTCGCCCCGTCACCTGGAAGCACTCGCCGAGCAGGGCAGCGGTCCGCGGTGACGGCCCCGACCGAACAGCAGCACGCCCACCCCACCGTCGCCGAAGCGATCTTCTACTACCGGGTGGGCCTGACCACGGTCGAGCAGTACGAGCTGGACCTGTTTCGTCCTCTGTCAGCCGACAAGTGGCACTTGCGGGTGCTCTACCTGGTCTTGCTCGACCTCGAACCCGCCGACATGGCGGACGTGGACGCAGAGCGCCGGGACGTGCGGCAGGACCGTGCCGAAGCGTCCCGGCGCGGCTGGATCGTCCCGCGCGGCAGACGCACCCGCCTGACTACCGAGGGATTGAAGGTGTGGGTCGAGTGGAAGGCCGACATCACTCCGCACCTGCGCAAGCCCGCGTTCCAGAAGCTGTGGCGGGAGGTGGCGGGCTGGTGAGCCCCACGCCGCGCCGGTCGGCGACGCCCCAGCTGGCCCTAGCCTCGACGCCGCGCGGGAGCCGGACGTGATCAGCCGCTCGACAGCCCGACGGCCGCCGGGCAGGATAGACCTGCTCCTACGGTTTGTGTTGGCACATTGATCGCAGGGCAGGAATGGGCTCGACGGCTTCCGTCGAGCCCATTCTCTTTCCACGGGAAACCGTCGCCGCAGGTCGCGAACTAATACGATAAATGCGCTGCTCTATTCGTGTGACAATGTGCCGAAAAGGGCTGGACAGAGCCCGCATGGCCGGTAATGTCAGTGGTGCCAACACAAACACCCACTGACACCCGCAAGGGTGACTCTGGTTAAGGAGTCAGCCGTAATGGCTCATGAGATTGAGATTCACCAGGATGGGACCGCAGCTTTTGTCTCAGCCAATACCCCCGGATGGCACCGTTTGGGGGTCACCACCGATGGCCTGATGACCGTCACCGATGCCCTGTCCCTGGCCAAGCTGGCCGACTGGAACGTGCGCATGGAGCCCGTGGTGGCCACCGTGCCGGGCACCAAGTGTGTGGAGTGCTCCGCACAGTTGGGCGAGAAGCACGACGACATGTGCATCACCGGTGACCACGAGGGCATGGACGACAACCGGATCGTGGATGCCGACGACACCGCCACCGTGCTGCCCGTGCCGACCCACCGGGCCGTGATCCGCACTAACCCCGTGACCGGGGAACCCGAGGTGTTGAGTGTGGGTGGACTGGACTACACCCCGATCTCGAACGAGGAAATGGGCTCCGTCCTCCAGCATGTGTTGGATGACTCCGGGGCCATCGTGGACACCGCAGGTTCCCTCCGTGGTGGCCTGTCCACCTTCATCACCGCCCGTTTCCCGAAGGGAATCATGGTGGGTGGTGTTGACCCGGTGGAACTGAACCTCGCCGCGTTCAACTACTTCCAGCCCGGTAAGTCCTCCGAATTCCTGGTGACCCCGGTCCGCGTGGTGTGCGCGAACACCCAGGCCGCAGCTCTGGCCAACCACCGGTCCCGCTACACCGTCCGGCACACGACGAACGCGCCGCAGCGGATCCAGGAGGCCCGCGAGGCCCTGAAGATCACCTTTGACTACCGGGACGCCTTCGCGGAGGAGGCGGAGAAGATGATCAAATCCGAGCTGGCCGTCAAGGAGTTCGAGAAGCTGTGCCGGGAGATCTGGCCCGCCCCGGACGCCGACGCACGGGGTGACGTCAAGGAGCGTGACGACCAGCTCACCGCCACCCTGATGGGCATCTTCAAGGGGGACACGAACGCCAACATCAAGGGCAGGCGCAAGGCCGGTACCCGCTGGCAGGGCTACCAGACCGTGGTGGAGTACCTGGACCACTTCGCCCCGGTCCGCGACACCGAGAACGCCGACCGCATCCGAGCAGAGAGGGCTCTGACCGGCAAGGGCCGCGACACCAAGGAACTGGCCTTCTCCCTGTTCAAGGTGGCCTGACCGTGGACCCCACCACCACCCTTGAAGAGATCCGGGCCATCCTCCGCACCCACCGGCTCGGACAGCCCGGAGACCTTGGGCCGTTGCCGGACCTCTGGGAGGCACTTGACCACTGGCTCACCGGAGGTGGTTTCCTCCCCAACCAGTGGACCTGCCCGACCGAGGATGACGCGTCCCTGCACTACGGGCTCGCCCTCCCGGTCCTTAACCTCACCGCCACCGTGGCCGAACTCCGCAAACAGGACCTGTCCGACCCCGACCGGTGGGTGACCCTGCTGGCAGGTCTTGACCGGTGGATCACCGTGGACAGCAGCATCCTTCCCGACCAATGGCTCACCGTTCCCCGGTGAGCACCCCGACCGCAGAGCCCCCACACCGCCCGGTGTGGGGGCTCTGCCCGTTGCCCGTGACCGGCCGGTGGTGCCCGTGCCAAACCGAGCTGCCCGCCAGTGCCCAATGCCGGGTTGCCCGAACCTCAGCCGTTCCGGTGGCCGCTGTGACCAGTGCCGTAGCCGTGCCCGTAGGGCCGGTGGGACCTCAGCCGACCGGGGCTACACCGGGGCACACAGGAGCCGTTTCCGGCCCGCTGTGCTGGTCCGTGACCGGGTGTGCCGCTGTGACCGTGACCAGTGCCCCCGACACCCGGATAGGCCGTGTGACCGGCCGTCCACCGTGGCCGACCACTGGCCGCTCACGCGGCGTGAGCTGGTGGCCGCTGGCTTTGACCCTGATGACCCGAGCAGGGGCCGGGGGTTGTGTGCAGGCTGCCACTCCCACATCACCGCCACCGACCGGCGCACGCTCGGAGGGTGGAACGCCCCGTGACCACTACTGATCGCACCACGATCGCGCGCCCGTTGACCGGCCGCCGCGCCACCCCAGGGGGGTCACCCCTGCACCGCCCGAAACGGCACAAGCCACTGAGGCCCGTTGGGGTCCGGTCAGGTTTCCGCCGACGCCTAACCCACGTCCGCCGAGCCGTCTCCGGCCGGGTCGGTTCGGGCGAGCATCCGGCTCACCGTGGACTGGTGAACCTGTGCGTGCGGCGCGATCTCGTCCTGCGACGCGCCGAGCGCACGTGCCTGGCGCACAAGGGATTCGACCTCGTCCGACCACGCCGCCTTTTGGCCGGCTGCCTGCTCCAACCGCTCGAACACCTCGGCGAGCCTGCGGTCCCTCTCCGCGATCACGTCGACCATGACCCGATCATGCACGACGCATCACCTCATGCGCCGCGCATAAACCGTGCGGAGGTGCGCCCTGCCCATCGAGATTGACGGCATCACCCCGTCCGACCAGATCCGCGCTCGACTCGCGGAGGAGGGAAACCCGGTTCTGCTCGGCTTCAGCCGGGGCAAGGACTCGTTGGCCGCGTGGCTGGCGATGCGCGAGGCCGGGATCGAGGTCATCCCGTACCACCTCTACCTCGTACCCGGCCTGAGGTTCGTGGACGACAGCCTGAAGTTCTACGAGGACTTCTTCCAGACGCCGATCATCAACCTTCCGCACCCGTCGCTGTACCGGTGGCTCAACGCCTTCCTGTTCCAGCCACCGGAGAGGCTGGCGATCATCGAGGCCGCGCAGTTCCCCGAGCCCACCTACGAGGAGATCGCCGGGATGCTGCGCGAGGACCTGGGCCTGCCCGAGGTCTGGAACGCCGACGGCGTGCGGGCCGCGGACAGCCCGAACAGGCGCATGGCGATGGTCACCCACGGGCCGCTGCGCGAACACCTGCGCAAGGTCTCGATCGTGTGGGACTGGCGCATCGCCGACGTGCGCGGCGCCCTCGCCCATAACAACGTGCCCCTGCCCCCGGAGTACGAGTGGTTCGGCCGGTCGTTCGACGGCTTGGACTACCGGTTCCTCGCGCCGATCCGGGAGCACGCGCCCGACGACTTCCGCCGCATCCTCGACTGGTTCCCACTCGCCGATCTGGAGTTCTTCCGCCGTGACCTCACCCCCTGACCCCGCAGGCGACCCCAACGCCGACCTGCTCGCCCAACTCCAGGCCACGGCGGCGGTCGGCGGCCCCACCTCGCAGGCCGACCTGCTCGCCCAGCTCAACGCCGAGCCCGAGCCGGACCCGCTGGCCGGGGTCGAGTACACCGGCGACCTCGCCACCGACGCCGCCGCCGAGCTGGACGCAGTAGCCCAGGGGTTCCGCGACCGCACCAAGCGCGAGGACGAGCGGTTCCGGCTGGCCACCGACAGCGAGTACTGGTTCGCCGTCTGCTTCAAGACCCGCGCCGACAAGGAAGCCTTCCTCTCCGCCGCCCGCCTCATGGCCATCGGGGACAAGTACCTCGACGGCTACGCCGTCGCCCGCGCCCTCGGCATCCCCATGCCCACCGACGCCGAAGGCGACACCGACTGACCGAGAGGAGGACCCACATGCGCGAACGCCTGCGCCGCGCGGCCGTCGCCGCCCGACGCCTGCTCACCCGCCGCGCCGCCGGACCGGCCCGAGGCCGCAGCTCCGGCACCTGACGGGCTACTTGACCACGACTTCCGGGAACGGGTCAGGCGGGTCAGACGGCAGCGCTTCGAGATATCCGTTCTCGTCGCGCCGCCATCGCCTGCCGTTCGCATCGGTGAAGTCGATCACTACACCCATCTTCATTTCGGGAATTCCTGTCGACTCGAACACTCTCCGCGCATGACCATTCACCCACTGGGTCAGCTCGGGCGAACCATAGTCCCCCCGATCCGGCGGAATCGAGTTGAACGAGATGGATTCCCGACAGATGCCGTTGATTTCGATATGCACAGTGACGCTACGCACCGGCAGGTGAGACAGGTTGCTGAACCTAATTCCCATCTCTTGCGGGCCTTCGCGGCGCTGGATGAACGACACTTTCGATGCCTGCTCGCGGATCTGCTCGGCAAGCGCTTCTCGGCGTCGTCGCAGCTCCAACCAGAGCAAACGCGTCGTGACGGCGAAGGCACCTACCGTTCCGATCGCTTCCAACCATCCCGGCAAGTCGCCCATGTCAATCGGCATGGGCGCACGTTACGGCACGGGTCCGACAGTCACGGCCGCTTAGACGGTGGTGGTGCCGATGGGCAAGCGCGGCCCGGCGGCGAAGCCCACCGCCCTGCGTGTCCTGCACGGCGACCGCGCCGACCGGATCAACGACCGGGAGCCTGTGCCGCCAGCGGGCGAGATCGAATGTCCGGACTGGGCTTCGGATGGCGCGCGGGAGATCTGGGCGCGGCTCGCGCCGGACCTGGAGAAGCGCAAGGTGTTGACCACCTGGGACGTGGACGCGTTCCTGATCCTGTGCGAGGCGCTGGCGCGCTACCGCAACGCCACCGCGCTGGTGAACGGCTCGGCGCTGCTGGTGCAGGGCGGGTCGGGCCTGATGAAGAACCCGGCGTTGCAGGTGCAGGCCGAGGCCGAACGCACCTTCCTGACCTACGCCGCGCGCTTCGGACTGACGCCCTCGGATCGCCAGTCGATCAAGGTCGAGGTGGGCGGTGGCGACCAGAACCAGGGCGCAGGCCGCCTCCTCAGCTAACCCTCGCGCTAACCCCAAGCGCACCAAGACCAGCTCGCGCACCGGCACCGCTACGCCCCGAACAACCACGAAGACCTCCAATCGCGGGGCGCGGTTGCCGGTGTGCGGGCGCACCTTCGACGGCCGCACCTGCCGCAAGCGAGGCGAGCACTTCTGCAAGCCGAGAGCGGATCACGCGCAGGCGTTCGCCGAGGAGATCTGCGTCCATACCAAGGACCGGTGGGCGCGGCGGCCGTTCATCCTCGCTCCCTGGCAGCGCGATGACATCGTCCGGCCGTTGTTCGGCGAGGTCCGCTGGGACGACGAGGCCGAATGTTACGTCCGCCGGTTCCGGATCGCGTGGATCGAGCTTGCCCGCAAGAACGGCAAGTCCGAGCTGCTGGCGTTCGTCGCGCTCTACCTGTTGGTCGGGGACGGTGTGGAGTCGGCCGAGGTCTACGGCTGTGCCCGCGACACCGACCAGGCGAAGCTGGTGTTCAACGTCGCCGCCCGCATGGTCCGCCTGTCCCCGGTGCTGTCCAAGCGGCTGCGGGTCATCGAGCACTCAGCGCGCATCGTGGACGAGAAGACCAACTCCGTCTACGCCGTCGTGCCCGCCGACGCGCTGGGCAACCTCGGCAGCAACCCGTCCTGCGTGATCTTCGATGAGGTCCTGACCCAGCCCAACGGCGACTTCTGGAACGCCATGCGCACCGGCATGGGCACGCGGCTTGAGCCGCTGCTGATCGCGGCCACGACCGCGGGCAACGACCCCGCTTCCTTCGCCAAGGCCGAGCACGACGAGTTCGTGAAGATCGGCGAGGACCCGGCGCGGGCGCCGCACCGGTTCGTCTACCTGCGCAACACCCCCGCCGACGCCGACCCGTGGGACGAGGTGAACTGGTACCACGCCAACCCCGCGCTCGGTGACTTCCTGTCGCTGGCCGCGCTGCGCGAAGAAGCCCTCGAAGCCCGCAACGACCCGCTCAAGGAGAACGCCTTCCGGCAGTTCCGCCTCAACCAGTGGGTCAACCAGGCGTCGCGGTGGATGCCGATGCACCTCTACGCCGCCTGCACCGGCAGCACCCGCGACCAACCCGAGCAGCTACGGCGGGAACTGGCCCGCCGGCCCGCCTGGGGCGGGTTGGATCTCGCCTCGAAGCTGGACCTGACCGCCTGGTGCCTGATCGTCCCGGACGGCATCGACGGCCACCCCTCCGCGCTGTGGCGGTTCTGGCTGCCCGAAGCTGGGGTCAAGTCCCTGGACGAGCGCACCGACGGCCGCGTGTCCCGATGGGTCGATCAGGGCTGGATCACCGTTACGGACGGTGAGGTCATCGACTACGAGAAGGTGGAGGCCGACGTCGTCGCCGACACTGGCCTGTTGCGGGTCGCGGACATCTCCTACGACGAGTGGTCCGGTGAGCCGGTGCGCCAACGGCTGGAGAAGCGCACGGGTGTGCCGATGTTCCCGGTGGCCCAGACCTACAAGGGCATGACGGCCGGTATGAACGAACTCATGGCCCTGACCAGGTCACGTCGGTGGTCCCATCACGGCAACCCTGTCGCCGAGTGGTGCTTCGACGCCGTCGAGGTCCGCCACCCACCCGGCGAACCCGACCTCATCCGCCCCGACAAGCCCGAACGCGGCAAGACCGGCCGCCGCATCGACGCCGTGCCCACGGCCGCGATGGCGGTGGGCGGCTGGAAACTGCGCGGCGCGAAGGTCAAGAAATCGTCGCGGATGGTGGTCATGGGCTAGATCCGGCATGATGTCGGCGACGGCCGCCCGAGCATCCCTCGTGAAGGCTCTGCGGCTTACCCGGATGGGACGTGGTCTCGTGAGTGCTGGGGAATCGGACACGCCCGCCGGACCCTGGGAGATGGACCTGGGCGCGGTGGTGCCGTCGCTGGTGCGCCGGTGGACGGCCCAGGTGTTAGCCGACCTGACCGGAGAAGACCTCGATGACTGCCTGCTGGTGGTGACCGAGCTGGTCAGCAACGGACACGACCACGGCCTGCCGCCCCGCAGCCTGCGGCTGTCCCGCTCGCTGGAGCCCTGCGTTATCCGTATCGAGGTGGACGACGCCTCCCCCGAGCACCCGGTTCTGGGGCGTTCCCGGATCGGCGAGCTGCGCGGCCGGGGAGTCATGATCGTGGACCGGCTGGCCAAGGACTGGGGCGTCGTCGCGCACGCCGATCACAAAACCGTCTGGGCCGAACTGACCTGCACCGACGCCGGACCGCTGCCCGGCACCGGATAGCCCCGCCCTCCGCGCCGCTGGTGGTGATCGCTCTGATCTCCACCAAGTTCGAGCTGTCGCCCACCCAGTGGATCGCGCGGTTGGCGCGGCTGCACAACGCCCAGCTCCCCGAACTGGAACTCCTGGACGCCTACTACGAGGGCGAACAGCCCTTGTCGTACATGCACCCTGAGCTGATCCGCCGCCTGGACGGCCGCGTGCGCCAGGTGGTGATCAACTGGCCTCAGCTCGTGGTCGACGCGCTGGACGAGCGCCTGGACCTGACGGGTTTTCGGCTGGGCGGCCAGCAGGCGGCGGACCGGGAGCTGTGGCAGATCTGGCAGGCCAACCGGCTGGACCTGCACGCCGAACAGGCCCACGTCGACGCCCTGGCTCTCGGGCGCGCGTTCGCCATCGTCGGCACCAACGAGGACGACGCCGCCACCCCGCTGGTGACGGTGGAGTCCCCGCTGGACGTCCACGTCGACCTGGACCCGCGGACCCGCCGCGTCCGGGCCGCGCTCAAACGGCAGTTCAGCGACGACGCCGAGGACGGCTCCACCGAGGCGTGGGCGACGCTGTACCTGCCCAACGAGACCATCTGGTACACCAGCGAGGACGGCGGCGGGACCTGGGTCGAGGACCAGCGCGACGAACACGGCCTCGGCCGCGTCCCGGTGGTGCCGATCGTCAACCGGCCCCGCACGCGCCGCCGCCGCACCGCCCCGCCCCGGCTCGGGCGCTCCGAGCTGGCCGCCGTGCTGCCGCTGTCGGACGCCGCGTCGAAGATCGCCACGGACATGATGGTGTCGGCGGAGTACCACGCGATGCCGCGCCGCTACGCGCTGGGCTTCGACAAGGAGGACTTCGTCGACGCCCAGGGCCGGCCGCTGACGCCGTGGGAAGCGGTGGCCGGTGTCCTGTGGGCCTCGCCCAAGAGCCCGAAGGAGGACGGCGTCAGCGTCGGGCAGTTCCCCGAGGCCGACCTATCGAACTTCCACTCGACCCTCAACGCCCTGGCGCGGCTGGTCGCCAGCCTCACCGGCCTGCCGCCGCACTTCCTCGGCTACGCCACCGAGAACCCCGCCAGCGCGGACGGCATCCGCTCGTCGGAGTCCCGGCACATCAAGCGCGCCGAACGCCGTCAACGCAGCTTCGGTGACGGCTGGGAAGAGGTCATGCGCACAGTCCTGCTGGTGCGCGACGGGCGGGTGCCGGACGAAGCGCTGCGCATGGAAGCGCAGTGGGTCGACGCGGCCACGCCGACCTTCGCCGCACAAGCCGACGGCGTGGTGAAGCTGTTCAGCGCGGACCGGCTGCTGCCGCGCCGCGCGTCCCGCCGCGCGCTGGGCTACTCCGATGCCCAGATCCGGGAAATGGAAGCCGAGGACGCCGAGGCGTACAACCGGGCCATCGGCGACCAGGCGGGCGAGTTCGGTCCCAAGCCGCTGCCCGCGCCCCGCGATCCGGCCGACGACAAACCGGAGTTCGAGCGCGTGCCCGCGCGCCGTGCGCCGGTCCTGCTCGACCCGGCGGTGGGCGTGCCGCCGTTGGCGGTGCAGTTCCGGGAACCGGTGCCCGCCGGGAGGTGATGCCCGTGGGTGCTCCCGCAACGTCGGCGGACCTCGACGCGGACTACTACCGGGCCCAGCAGCGCATCGTCCGCGCGGCCGTCGACCAGGCCCAGGCCGCCTGGATGCAGCTCAACCCGCGCGACGCCTCCCGGTCGTGGGATGAGCAGGTGCGGCCTCAGGTCGTGGCGGCGGTGGAGGAGGCACAGGAGCGGTCGGCGGCGCTGGCGCCGCTCTACATCGCGGGCACGCTCGCCGCGGCTGGTGCGGTGTCCGCGCCGCTGCGGCTGCTGGTCGCCTCCGCGTTCGTGGGCCTGGCCGCCAACGGGCTGCTGCTGGGCGCGTTGCTGGACTTCGCGTTCGGCTACTACCGCCGCGCCCGCCTGGCCGACGTGCCCGAGACCGAAGCCCGCGCGATCGGCCTGGCGCGGCTGTTGACCTACGTGTCCACCGAGACCGCCGACACCGCCCGCCTCGCGCTGTACGTCGGCAGCATCGTGGAGCCGGAGGTGGCCGGATACGAACGGGTGGTGCACCTGCCCGCCTGCGGGCGCTGCATCCTCCTGTCCGGCCGCCTCTACCGGTACTCGACCGGGTTCCTGCGGCACCCGCGCTGCGACTGCTCGATGCGCCCGGTCACCCACGACCAGTGGCGCGAAGACGGCGCGAACCGGTCGCCGCAAGCCCTGTTCGACGGCATGACCCCCGCCCAGCAGGACAAGGCGTTCGGCAAGGGCGACGCCGCCGCGATCCGGGCCGGTGCCGACATCGGCCGCGTGGTCAACGCACGCCGCCGAGGACAGGTGTACGTGGCCAGCGGATACGAGTTCACCCGCGACGCCACCACCAGCCGGGGCATCGGCCGCCAGCTCGGCGAGCTGGCCAAGCAAGGCGGCCGATACCGGCGCTCCCTGGTTCCCCGCCCCACCGCCGCCCAGCTCGTCAACGCCGTGGGCGAGAACCGGGAGGAGCTGGTCCGGCAGCTACGTCGCTTCGGCTATCTGCGCTGACCGGACCTTGGATCAGGCGACGGTGGGCCGGTGGGGACCGGGTGTGCGACGCGCTGTGTTGTTACCGGACGGCGGTGGGCGTGTCCGCTTCGGCCGGGGTCGGAGACGGGATGTCGATGTCGTCGACCGTGGTGAATGCCCGGTCGTCGGCGTGGTTGGTGTGCAGCACGTTGCTGCCGGGTGGGTACTCGCCCTTGGTGAAGGACTTGGTGGGCACGGTCAGCACGCCGCCGCCGATCTGGCTGCCGTCCTTGCGGATCGGAACCAGCACGTGGGTGTTGGACCACAGGCAGCCCGCCGCCCCGGCCGGGACGGTCAGGTCCTGGTCGTTGCTCTCCGAGGCGAACTCCGAGATGCCAAACCGCTGGCTGTAGCCCAGTTCGAGGGACATGCTCACGGTGACCTTGGCGCTGAACAGGTCCAGGGCGCTGACGCCGGCCTCGACGGAGACGCTCATCCCCGTCTTCCGCGAAAATTCCGTGCTCTGGTCCTTGGTCACCCCGGTGGTGACCCGACGGGTGCCGGTGTCGGGTTCGCTGCCGGACCGGTTGTCGAAGTAGTGGACCACCTGGAAGAACCGCCGCCGCTCCAGCTTGTAGAACGGCGAGTTCTGCACCCTCCACGGTTCGGTCTTCTCGGTGTCGTTGACCATCGTGTAGGGCACGACCACCCGGCGGTCCACGGCCATCGTGCCGTCGGGCGGCTCCTCGTGGGAGTCCATGACCGGCCGGGTCGGGCCGCTCAGCTCCTCCACCACGGCGGGGAGGTCCAGCGCCCACGTGACCGGTGAGGGCGGCGGTGGCGAGCCCCGGTAGTAGGCCGGGTAGGCGGTGAACAGGCCCGGCGCGAGAATCAGCCGCTTGTGGTCGTCCACGCCCGGATAGGCCGGTGCGTCCACCCGCCACACCGACACGTCCCGGTCGGCCTCGGAGTCGTCGTCGTTCCAGATCTGCTCGCCCACCCGCGCGTCACGGATGTACTGACGCCCCTGGTACTCGCGCCGGACGCAGGCCATCGCGTTCAGCGGGGGCTTGCTCCACCCCGACCAGCACAGATCACCCAGCGCCACGTACCCCGCCGGGGGCTTGGGCCGCCAGATCGCCCCGTCCCGATCGGCTCCGCTGCCGCGATCGGTCCAGATCAACTCGTAGTCGACCGGTGCTCTGAGCAGGCCGCTCGCCTCGTCGGCCACCCTGGCCACCAGGCCGCCGCGCTGCCCGTTGATGTTGTCGTGCCGGTCGGTCGCGAAACCGCCGAGCGCCCACCACCCGCTCGGCGGTTTGGGTCGCCAGAAGCTGCCGTTGCGCGGAGCCCCGGACCCCCGGTCGTCCCACAGGAAGTCGAACTGCGTCGTGAACCCCAACTCCAACGGGCCGTATCGCTGCGTGATCACTACCGCGCACCTCGTTCCCCGACCGCCGATCATGACGTTCGGTGTTTGTATAACTACCTTCCGTTCATTACAAGGGCTTGCTCGACCTCCCAGCTAGGCATGTCCCCCGACCAGGTGGCGCTGCCCCTCGACCGCGTCCACGCCCGGCACATCGCCTGTCACCGTGCACGCGGACACACGCCCCTGCCTGTACGCGGCACTTTCACACCGCATCGCCGCACCTCGCCCGAAAGGGGGTTTCGTCCTGTCCGACACTCCGCCCACCCCGGAACCACCCGAACAGCCCACCAGCCCGCCACCAGCCCCCGAACCACCCGCCTCACCTTCACTGCCGGAGGACACCGGCAAGACCGCCGAGCCGGACTACCGGGCGCTGTACGAGGAGGCCCGCACCAAGCTGACCAGCGCGGAGGCCAAGGCGCGGGAGCACCGCGAGAAGGCCCGCCGCCTGGACGAGATCGAGTCCGCGAACAAGACCGACGCGGAGAAGGCCGCAGAGCGCGCCACCGCCGCCGAAGCCCAGCTCGCCGCGCTGCGCCGCCTGGCGGTGGACGCGGAGATCCGCGCCGCCGCCTCCGGCTGGGCCGATCCCACCGACGCGCCGCGCTATGTGGACGACCGGGACCGCTACCTGTCCGAGGACGGCACGGTCGACACCGCCGCCATCGCCGCCGACCTCGCCGCGGTGCTCGCCCAGCGCCCGCACCTGGCGCGCGTCGACGGGCCGCGCCGCCCCGCCCCCGACCCGTCGCAGGGCCAGCGCCAAGGCGGGCCGTCCGGTGTCGCCGAGCAGATCCGCGAAGCCGAGTCGCGCGGCGACTGGGCCACCGCCATCTCGCTGAAGAACCGGCTGCTAGCCGAGCAGGCCCGCGCGGCGGCACCCCGCATCCCCTGACCCGTAAGGAGACTTCTTGCCCGGTATCGCCGCGATAGCAAACACCTACAACAGCCCCAACTACGTCGGCGAGCTGTTCGGCCTCACACCCACGGACACGCCGTTCCTGTCCTCGATCGGCGGTCTGACCGGCGGTCGGCGGGCGAACGCGATCGTGCACACCTGGACCGTGTACGACCTACGCGCACCGGACCCCAACCGCCAGCGCCTGGAGGGCGCGGACGCCCCACCCGCCGAGACGCGCATCCGGGGCCAGGACCGCAACGTCCTGGAAATCCACCAGGAGACGGTGGGCGTCACCTACACCCGGCAGTCCACGCAGAACATGTTCGCCGGGACCGGCGCGGCCAACCCGAACGCCGCCGCGATCGGCGGCACCAACGCCGTCCCGAACGAGATGGACTGGCAGACCCGCCAGGCGCTCGTGCAGATCGCCCGCGATGTCGAGCTTACGTTCCTGGTCGGCCGCTACCAGGAGCCCACCGACAACTCCACGGTGCGCAAGACCAGGGGCATCCTGGAGGCCACCCGCACCAACGTCATCACCAACGCCACCCCTCAGCCGCTCACAGAGGGCATGGTCCTGGACCTGCTCCAGAAGGTCTGGGAGAACGGCGGCATCCAGGTCAGCGAAACGGCCACGCTGATGTGCAACGCCTGGCAGAAGCGCCGCCTCACCGACGAGTTCGTGACCAAGAAGAACTACCAGGAGAGCACACGCAACGTCGGCGGCGTCGCCGTGACGACGATCGAGACCGACTTCGGCCGGTTGTCGATCATGCTCAACCGGTACATGCCCACCGACACGGTCCAGGTGGTCAGCCTCGACCAGTGCGCCCCGGTATTCCTGGAGAAGCCCGGACAGGGTTTCCTGTTCTCCGAGCCCCTGGCCAAGACCGGCAGCTCCGACCGGGCGCAGATCTACGGCGAGATCAGCTTGGAGTACGGGCCGGAGATCGCGCACGGCAAGATCACCGGCCTGACCACCGGCTCCGCCGGGGGTGGCGCGTGAAGTTCACCAGCACCCGCTACCAGCAGCTCGTCATCCACGATCTGGGGGTGAGGTTCACCGACGGCGAGGGCGAGGTGACCGACAAGGACACCATCGAGGCCCTGCGCGGCCTGCCCGCCGAGTTGGGCGTGCGGCCGGTGGGCGGGCGCCCTCCGAAGACGGCGCCCGCCACGCCGTCGTCTTAGGGCTTGCGCTGACGCAGCGCACGCACCAGTTCGGCGAGGTGGAGCAGGCCCTTGGTGTCGCCGGTCTTCCGCACGATATAGATGGCGACGCCCAGCACGGCGAGCGTGGCCACCAGCAGCACGACAGCAGCGACGATCACGGGATCGGACAGAAACGCGAACATGAACGCTCCGAAGGACAGCTCATCGGTCCCGGTCCCGATCAGCGCTTCGGCGGTCATGCCGCTCACAGTGGACAGGATGCCAGCGGACAGCCTTCTGAGCTGTCTCCTCCGGAGCTCCTCGGAGAAACGAGGACCGGCACTGCACCGGGGGCAGTGTCAGCCCTTTTGGACTGCCGAAGAGACCGGTCGAGTCGGTACGACCACTGGCCGCCCGGTTCTCGTCTGGTCACGACCTTAGTGGCCGGGAAAGCGTCCCCTCGGAGGGTGACCTCAGGGGTTCCCTCGGGCTTCGTCGATCCGTCTTCGACGATATCAGCACGGCGCAAATCACCGGGACGGTGATGCTTGTGTCGATCTTGTTGGCGACCGTCGCCGACGTCCAAGCGCGCACCGAGGTGCAGTTGACCCCGGAGCAGAAGGCATTCGCTGCGGTGCTCATCGCCGACGCCTCGGCCATCGTGCGTGCCCGCGTGCTGGACCTGCCCGACCCGCCGCCGCCCACCGCGCCGGGTGTGATCGCTACGGCGGTGTTGCGGGCGTTGGCGTCTCCGCCGGACGGCAACAAGTCCGAGACGGTGGGCGGGCACTCGCGCACGGCCGCGCACGAGGGCGGCGGGCTCTACCTGACCGAGGACGAGTTGGACCTGCTCCGGCCACCCGCGCCCGCGCCGCGCGGCGCGTTCTCCATCTGGACTGATGTCGGGTAATAGGCACCGAGGGTCGGGGGGCGTGCTCCCGGTGCCTGCCCCTCTATCGCCGCGCGCCCCATCCCGCGAAACAGGATCACCCCCGTTCACCCGTTCGCCCTACCCCGAAGGGAGCAGCGCCGTCCAACTACCTCACCGCTTCCTCGTCGTCACCCCGGTGCCGGTCGCCGACGCCTACGACAACCCGACCCCGGACCTGGACTACGGGCCGGACGCCCCGCGTCGCGTGATGTGGGGCCTGCTCCAGCCGGTCACCTCGTCCGAACCCGCCGAACCCGGCCGTCGACCCGTGGTCACGGCGTGGCGGCTGTTCGGCATCGAGCGCCTGGCCGCCCGCGAGCGCATCGAGTGGCAGGGCCGAGTGCTGGAGGTCGACGGCGAACCCGATCTCTGGGAACCCCGGTTCGGCCACGTCCACTACGAGACCCGACTCAAGCACGTGGAGGGCTGAACGTGGACGCATTCCACGGCTTTCGCGTCGACCAGGACGGCGTGCGCGAGCTGCTGAACTCCAAGGAGTTCGCGGCGATGGTGCGCGCGGCGGCCGAACAGGTCGGCGC
Source organism: Actinosynnema sp. NPDC002837 (assembly GCF_040295345.1). Classification (NCBI taxonomy): domain Bacteria; kingdom Bacillati; phylum Actinomycetota; class Actinomycetes; order Pseudonocardiales; family Pseudonocardiaceae; genus Actinosynnema; species Actinosynnema sp. NPDC002837. The sequence goes on along the minus strand of NZ_JBEOVG010000009.1, from coordinate 51,481 downwards.
GACCGCACGCGGCGCCGGTCGGCGCGTCACCTCAGGCGAGCCGCTGCCGGTGGAGGTCTACGACGACCCCAACCACGACCGCGCCGCAACCACCGTCGCGGTGCGCCACCCGGCGGGGGTCGGCATGGAAGCCCGCTACGGCCTGCTCAAACGCGCGGCCGAGGCCGCCGGGCTGGAGGTCGACGGCCTGGACACGGGCGAGGAGACGTGACCGGGCCGCTCGTGGTGCCGGTCGACGTGACCGAGCTGGTGGTCCGGGCACTCCGGCCGCAGCTCGCGATCCGCCCCGAAGCCGTGCTCGCAGGCATCGAGGTGTCCACGCGGGTGGGCGACGGCCCGGACGGAGGGCCGCCGTCGTTGCCGTGGCTGCTGGTCGCCGAGGACGGCCACACCTGGGCGTGGCCGGCTGTTCAGCGCGTGGTGATCCGGCTGACCTGCTGGCACCGTTCCGAGCACGCCGCCAAGGCCGCGGTCGCCGTGGCGCTGGCGCTGCTGTGCGTCCCACGCCCCGCGCCGGGACTGATCGGCGGCGAACCCGTCACCGGCCCCCTCGGCGGCCTCGACCCGCACACCGACCGTCCGCTTGCCACCGCCGCCGTCGCGGTGCGCGCCCGCTCCACCGTCCGCTAGACCCACGTTCCGCCTCGGGAGGCTGACCGCCTCCCGGCACCACCTCCAGGAGAGCGGCCCTTCCGCGCCCTTCCGGAGGTCCGCTTGGCCCTGAGTCCCACCCTCGTCCGCGTCCCCGGCACCGGGGAACTCTCGCTTGCCCCGCCGGGCACACCCGAACCGCCCGACCCGACCACGCCGCTCCCGGCCGTGTGGAGCGGCCTGGGCCTGTCGACCGAGGACGGCGTCACGATCCGCCGCGCGGTGGAGCGCACCGGCACCACCCACTGGCAGCAGACCACCCCGGCGCGGTTCATCTACACCAGCCAGGAGTTCGGCGTCTCCAGCGTCTTCCAGGAGACCAAGGCCGTGGTCCTGGGCGCGTACTTCGGCGGAATGGTGTTCGCCGAGACCGCGCCGGGGTCGAAGAAGTACCGCGCCGAGATCAGCAGCATCCCGCGCGGCGACGAACGCGCCCTGTGTGTCGACTGGGTCGACCAGATCTCGGCGACCGAGATCTACCACCATCGGCTCTACGTCCCGCGCGCCGAGGTCTCCGAGACCCAGGACGCCCAGTGGACCCGCACCCAGGAGGCGCGCTGGGGGATCAGCTTCGCCGCGCTCGCCCCGGCCGCCGGCACCACGCTGGCCGTGTGGCTCACCGACGACCCCGCCGTCATGCTCGCCCCGCCCAGCGGCGGCGGCACGCTCGCCATCGAGGAGACCAGCAAGTGAGCCGAAACCAGCGCCGTGAGGCCACCAACCGCCCGCCTGCGAGCAGTGAGCACGCGGTGATGTGGCGCGGCAAGCGCTTCACCCTGCCGTCCGCCTCGGAGTTCCCGCTGGCGGCGATCGAGGCCGAGGAGGAGGGCAAGGTGCTGCTGTCGTTGCGGCTGATCCTCGGCGAGGAGCAGTACAAGACGTGGCGCGGCCTGGCGACCACGGCCGCCGACGCGGAGCACTTCTCGCAGACGATCATGCGGGAGCTGGGGCGGGGAAACCCGTAGTCGTCGCCCGCCTGCTGGCGGACGACACCACCGCGCAAGCCCTCGAAGTCGACCTCCTGCGCTACGGCCTGGACCTGCTCGACCTCTACCGGGGCACGCTGTCGTTCCGGCGGGTGTGCGCCGTGGTCGCACACCTCCCGGACGACGCCGCCGTGTGGCGCGCGACCGGACCGGATGCCGGGTGGACCCGGCCCGAAGTCCTGCTCGCCGCGCTGGAACGCCGCGTCACGCTGCTGTGGGCCACGGTCGCCACCGCACTGGGCACCAAGGTCAGTGACGCCGACGTGGACGCGCCGCTGGACCTCGGCACCACCACCGCCCCGCCCGCACCGGCAGGGGGTGAACCGGAGCCCGAGACGAAGTCCCTGCGCGAGATCGCGTTGTGGATGCGGGGAGCGTGAGCGCTCCTGGCAACCGTCGGCCACGCCTACCTCAAGGTTCTCCCGTCCCTCCAGGGCCTCGGACGTCACGTCCGCGACCAGATCAACCAGGCCGAACGCGGCGCACCCGACATCAGCCTGGGCGCGCAGATCCAGACCGCGCTGGTGCGCGCCCAGCTCGCCGAGCTGGCCCGCGCGGGCGACCAGACCGCGATGCGGCTGCTGGCCCAGCTCGACGGCCGCCCCGCCGAAGAGGGGTTCGCCGCGCTGCGCCGCCGTCTGTCCGGGCACAGCGTCACCATCCACACCGTCCTGGACCGCTCCGTGGGCGCGTCCGTGCGCGGCCTGGCGCAGCTTGACCGGGGTGTCACCGGGCTGACCGGCAGCATCACCGCCCACACCGCCACCGTGGGCGCGGCCACCCTGAAGTACGCCGCGCTGGCCGGTGGCATCGCCCAGGCCCTCGGGCTGATGGGCGGGCTCGGCGCGGCGGCCGGGACCGCGGCCGGGTCGCTGCTCATCGTCCCGGCGGTCGGCATCGCCGCAGCCGCCGCAGTGCAGGCGCTGAAGCTCGGGGTCGACGGGCTCAACGACGCGCTGACCGCAGACAGCGCGGCCGACTACGCCAAGGCGGTCAAGGACTTCCCGCCCGCGATGCGGGAGACCACCGACGCCGTCCGCGCCCTGCGCCCTGCGCTCGACGGCCTGAAGCTCGACGTGCAGGCCCGCCTGTTCGAAGGGCTCGGCGGTGAAGTCTCCCGGCTGGGGGACCGGTACCTGCCGGTGCTGCGTGACGGCCTGGTCGGCATCGCCGAGGGCTACAACCAGGCCGCCCGCCAAGCGGCGGGGTTCGCGGGCGAAGCGCGCACGGTCGATGACGTCCGGCTGATCCTGGACAACACCGGCCAATCCGTCCGGGCGCTGGCCGGTGGTGTGGCGCCGCTGCTGCGCGCCATCCGCGACATCGCCGCCGTGGGCAGCGAGTTCCTGCCCGGCTTCGCCTCGTCGCTGGGCGAGGGCGCGGAGCGGTTCGCGCAGTTCATCGCCACCGCCCGCGAGACCGGACAGCTACGCGAGTGGCTGTCCGCCGGCCTGTCCGCGCTGGGCGAGTTGGCCACGCTGGTGGGCAACCTCGCGCGGATCGTCTTCACGGTCCTGTCGGCCGCCAACACCCAGGGCGCGGGCCTGCTCACCACGCTCAACGCGGTCACCGGCTCCATGCTCACCTTCCTCCGCTCTGCGGAGGGAACCCTTGCCCTGCAACAGATCTTCGGCGGTCTGGGCGCGGTCGCGGCGGCGCTGCTGCCGCTGCTGTCCGAGGTCGCGCGGGTGGCCGCGTCGGTGCTTGCGCCCGCCGTGGCCCAGCTCGGGCCGATGGTCGCCCAGGGCCTGGCCGTGCTCGTGGCCGGGGTCGAGCCCGCAGGGCGCGTCCTGGCCGCGCTCGCGCCGCTGGCCGGGGTCGCGGCCCAGGCGCTGGCCTCGCTGCTGGTCCCGGCGGTCGAGCTGCTGGCCGGGGTCACCGCCGAGCTGGCCCCGGCCGTCTCGCTGCTGGTCGGCGAACTCGTCGGCGGCGCGCTGGCCGACGGCGTCCGCACGCTGGCCCCCGCGCTGATCGGCCTGGCACGTGCCGCCGCGCCGCTGATCGTCCAACTCGGCCAGTTGCTCGTGCAGGCCGTGAACATCGCGGCCCCCGCGCTTGCGAATCTGCTTCGCGTTTTGACGCCGATCGCGGTCCAGGTCGGCGGAGCGCTGCTCACGGCCCTGGCGGCGGTCCTGCCGCTGGTCGGGCAACTGGCCGACGTCTGGGCTCAAGTCCTGCTCGCAGGGCTGACGGCGGCGCTGCCGGTACTCCCGGTGATCGTCTCCACGGTCCAGCGCCTGGCCGAAGTCCTGTCCGTCGGGCTCGCCGCCGCCACGCCCACGTTGGTCCAGATTGGACAGTTGCTCGGCGAGACGTTGACGGTCGGACTGACCGGGCTGCTGCCGCTGTTGCCGCCGCTCGTTGAGGGCCTGCTGCGGATCACGACCGAAGGTCTGCTCCCGCTGACGCCGCTGCTGCTCCAGCTCGCCTCGGAGCTGCTGCCCTCGGTGCTCCAGCTCGTCGCGCTCCTGGTGCCGGTGATCGTGCAGGCCACAGGGGTGCTCGCGACCTGGACGGCCATGTTCGCCGCCGTCGCGACCGAGGTCACGTCCAAGCTGATCCCGACCTTGCGGTTCTTGATCGACGACGTCGTCGCGCCGATCTTCGCGCGCATCGTGGACACCGTCTCGGGAGCGCTGCGCGCCATCCAGGGCGTCCTCGACCTGGCCATGGGCGTGATCACCGGCGACTGGTCGCGGGCCTGGTCGGGCGTGCGGGACATCGTCTCGGGAGCCTGGCAGGCCATCCGGTCCGGCGTCGACCTCGCCACGGGCGGGCTGATCAGCTTCGTCGCGGGCATCCCCGGTCGCCTGCTCGGCGCGCTCGGCGACCTCGGATCGCTGCTGGTCGAGGCCGGAAAGAACCTGATCCGGGGCCTGTTGCGCGGCATCGAGTCCATGATCAACTCGCTGCGCGACAAGCTCGCGCAGGTGACCAACCTGCTGCCCTCGTGGAAGGGGCCACCCGAGCGGGACCGCGTCCTGCTGCGCGGCAACGGACGGCTGATCATGCGCGGTCTGCTTTCCGGTTTGGAGGCCGAGGAACCCGCCGTGCGCGCGTACCTGTCCGACCTCACGGCCCGCATCCCACGCATGGCCGCGACCGAGGGCACGTCCGGCCGAACCGCACCGGAACGGGTGATTACGCGCAGCACCACCGCTTCCGAGGCCACGGGGACGACACCGCCGGAGTGGGGCGACCTCGTGGACGCGGTGCGGGAGCTGGCCGCGCGGCCGGTCGTGGTGCAGGTCGGCGCAACCGAGATCGCCCGCGCCACCGCCGACGGCGAACGCATCCTGTCCAGGAGGTGAGCGCCCGTGCGGTCACTGTGGATCGGCCCACCCGGTGGGTTGCGGGAGATCCCCGACACCGCCACCGACTACGACCGGTCGATCTCACTCGGCGTGCAGGAGTTCGCCTCGCTGGCGGGTGGGGTGACCACCACCAGGTTGGCCACCCCGCCCCGCCGTCTCACCCTGTCCTGGAACGCGCTGCTGCCCGAGCACGCGCGCTGGCTCGACGCCCTGGCCCGCCGCGCCCACGGCCCCGGACCGCTGGCCGTGCTCGACCCGGCGGCCGACAACCTGTTGGAGGCCAGCCAGTCCCTCGGGCGCACACCGCGTCGCATCTCGCTGGCCAGCTGGGGCACCCTGACCGAACGCGCCGACGGCGTGCTCACCGTGACCGACACGCGCGACAACAGCAGCCAGCTCTACTACAACTCGCCCTACTGGACCGGGTGGCCTGTACTGCCCGGTGTGCCGGTCAGCTTCACCAGCGACTTGACCCGCAACGGCGGAGCGCGAGCCGTCCTCGACTTCTGGGACGCCACCGGGGCCTACATCCAGACCATCGGCCCGACCGCGCCCGTCGTGACCGCCGTCCCGCCCGCCGGGGCGGCGTTCGTCCTGCCCAAGGTGTGGCTGCCCACCCTGACCACGCCCACCCCCGTCGGCGGCGCCCTGCTGCGCCTGGGCGAACCCGTCATCGCCACCGAGCCCATCCCGGTGGGCGACGGCTGCCCGGCCATGACCGTCACCGGCTACGCCGACCGCCCGCGGCTCCCGTACCGCGACCTGTCGCTCACCCTCGTGGAGGTGCGCCGTGCTCCAAGCTGACCCCGCGTTGGTCGCCGCTCTCGGCGAAGCCGAACGGGTCCACACCAGCCTCACCCGGCTGGGCGGGAAGGACCTCACCGAGCAGGTCACCGCCTGGTCGCTGGACCGGGCCTACGACTCCGACCTGCCCGCCCCGATGCGCGCCACCAACGGCTCCGCCTCGGCAGAGCTGCGCATGACGCTGACCGGCACCGGGGAGCAGACCGCCGCGCAGCTCTACAGCCCCTACGCCCCGCACACCACCGCCGACATCGCCCGACCCCGCCAATCCGTCCTGCACGGCTGGGGCCTGGCCGACGACGCCCTACCCGCGTTCCGGGGCCTGGTGCGCGACCGGGTAGCCGACTCCGCCACCGGACGGGTCGAGGTGTCGGCGCTGGACGGCGCGGAACGGCTACGCGGAGCGGCCCGCCTCCCGGCCGCCGTGTCGGTGAACACGGTGCCCATCGCCTCGGGCACTTGGGTGGTGGACAACCTGCTGCGCGACGCCGGTATCCACACCGCGCCACCGCCCCGCGCGGAGTGCATCCTCTACGCCTCGATGCACGGCGGTATCGCGCCGGACATCGGGTTCTACCGCACCCACTCCGGTTCCATCGGCTACACCCGGACCCGCGCGCCGTGGGAGATGGCCGCGCTGCCCGGCTCGACCACCACCAGCTTCAGCGTCCGCTGGGACCCGCGCACCCGCACCACCGTCCCCGGCCGGTCGCTGTTCGTGGAGTGCTGGGTGGACACCGGCAACATCGGACCCGACACCGGCCAGATCGCCCTGTCGTGCTTCTACCAGGCCGACGGCGCGACCAACAGCGTCGAGTTCGGCGTGGACTTCAAGTCCAGCCCGCAGCGCGCTTCGGCCAGTTCGGACGGCGCGTTCGCCACCACGCTGTTTCTCGCGCCGCTGCCGGTCGGACACTGGCACCTGGGCTGCTACTGGACGTTCAACGGCACGCAGCCCACCGCGCGGATCTTCATGTCCGGCCCGGACGGCTACTACCACGAGGGCGACCCCGGCACGCTGGGCGGGATGCCCGCCGGAGGAACCCAGCTCAACTACGTGGCGCTGACCAGCGGTCTGCCGGTCGAAGCCGTCCAGGTCTGGATGCCGGTGACCCGGCCGACGCGCGACGACTTCGAGGGGCAGACCTGGCAGCGCGGCGCGGTGCTCGACAACATCACCAGCACCCTTACCGCCATCCCACCCACCCAGGGCTCGGCATGGGAGGTGATCAGCGCCGTAGCCAAGGCGGAGCAGGCCACCGCCTCATTCGATGAACACGGCATCTTCCGCTACCGCAACAACACCCGCTTCACCTCGCCCGGAACCCCGGTGCTCACCGCGACCAGCGCACGGGAGATCTCGGGCCTGCGGGTGTCGGAGGCGATCGACTCCGTCCGCAACGTCATCGACGTGCCCTACTCCGTCTACACGATCGGCAGCACGCGGGAACGGTTCACCGAGACCACCCGCCGCAGCATCCCCGCATTCAGCACCCTGACCCTGACCTACGACTACGACGTCACCGAGTACGACTCCCCGCCACCGATCGCCTACGTCACCACCACACCCAGCTCCACGTCGCGGGTGCGCTGGTCGACGGCCAGCGACGGCAGTGCCGGAGTCCACGGGCGGGTGGAGTCGACCACCGAGCGGGACGGCGCGACCCTGCGGGTGACCTTCCGCAACACCTCGGCGAGCACGGTCTACATGCTCACCAGCGGCAACACACCGTCGCTGTCGATCTACTCCGTCGAGCTGGCCACAGGCGGCCCCTCCCGCAGGCTGCTGCGACGCACCGACACCACCAGCGTCAGCCGCTACGGCGCGCAGGTCTACCAGGTACCGGCCACCCCCTGGTTGCAGACCTCGACGGCGGCCACTGCGGTGGCCTCCTACCTGCTCGCCGTCGCCTCCTCGCCGCTGCCCGTGCTCGGGGACGTGGAAGTCCTTCCCGACCCGCGCATCCAACTCGGCGACCTCGTCCGCATCACCGACACCGTGGGCGCGGCCCTGACCACCCCGGCGTGGGTAGTCGGCATACGCACCAGCGGTGACGACCAGGGCCGCGTCCGCCAGGTTCTGGTCCTGCGCGCAACGCTGAGCCCTGGGCCGCCCACCGACCAAAATCTCTATCCGGACCCGCCTATCGACCCTGATGCCTACGCCGTGCTCGCCCGCGAGGGCGTCGACGTGCCGTAGACCGCTTCGGCTCACGAGCAGGGGTCGCCTGTTCAGGCTGAGACGACGGCACAGTTTCGGAAGTGGCCGTCGGCTTCAACTCCAGCAAGAAAGCCAAGGTACGGCCTGCCCGGAATTCCGCGCGCACTTGCGTCGGACGAGGCCGTTCGATGGTTCTCAGCACCAGCCAGATGATCAAGACCACTGCGGCGACAAGCAGCAGCACGAAAACACACCAGGCCCACACAACGCACTCCGCCTCCGGCGATCAGGTCGAGCGCCTGGCCGCCTGCGGGTGGTCATGCAGACGTGCCTTGCGTACAACAACTAGCCCCGTCCCGGCTCGATTGACCCGTGCTCCCTCAGGTCAACAGGACGGAGAGCTTTCGATGCTCTCTCCGAAGCTATCTGTGGTGCCTGTCGAGGGCTCTAACTCGTCCAAGTCCAAGCCCACCATGAGTGTACGCGCGAACTAGATGATCATGCCGCGGGAGGCGCAATGCCTCTTCTCACCGCTGTGTTTTCCCTGGCCGCTGGGGCGGTGGCACCTGAAGTCATTACTGGTGTCGCGCTGGTAATCACCAACCTAGGCACCGCGACCGGTGCGGTACTTGCCTCACTGCACACCCGGCGCAGGACGCGTGACGAGATCGAACGTGCGCACGCCGACGCCGCCGACAAGGCCCAGGCCGCAGTGCTCGGCGCAGCCCGGCAGCTCGCCGAGCTGCACGAAGAGATCGCCGAGACCCTGCGCGGCCAGCTCGCCGAAGCCGAGGCCGAACGGGACCAAGCCCTGACTGATCTACGCCAAGCCCGCGCCGACCTCGACATCGCCACAGCCGCGCTGCGCCAAGCCACCCACGAACTCGCCCAGGAGCGCGCTCTGCGCACCGCTCTGGCCGAACAGCTCACCCAACTGAGGGCGGGCTCCTCCCCATCCCCAACCGAAGGAACCGCTTGACCGACTACGGCATCGACATTAGCTCCTGGCAGGGCTCCGCGATCGACTGGAACGCCGTGCGGGGCAACAACATCAGCTTCGCCTCGGTGAAAGTCACCGAAGCCATCGGCTACATCAACCCCGCCGCCACGGCCCAGGTCGACGGCGCACGCGGCGTCAGCATCCACGTGGGCGGCTACCACTACGCCCACCCCGGCGACGTCGCCGGACAGGTCCGGCACTTCGTCGCCCAGCTCAACGCCCGCGGACTGCTCGGCTCCGGGTCGCTGTGGCCGATGCTCGACATGGAGCACCACACCTTCACCGGCGACTCCAACGGGTTCGTCGCGGACTTCGTCCGCGAGTTCCGCGCCCGGAGCGGGCGGCGCGAGCTGTTGGTGTACGCCAACCAGTACTGGTTCACCCGCCGCCTGCGCCCGGACGAGTGGGCCGACGACGGCGTGATCCTGTGGTGCGCCCAGTACAACGGCGACCCCGGCAACGTCGACTACGCCCACCCCCGGCTGGCCATCCACCAGCACTCGCAGGAAGGCATCGTCCCCGGCTTCACCGGGTTCGTGGACCGCAACGCCACCATCGGTGACTGGCGCGTCGGCTCGTTCGTCCTCGACGGCGCACCCGCCCCGGCACCGCAGCCCGCGCCCGCCCCGGCGCCCTCGGGCTGGGTCGACTACGTGATCCGGCCCGGTGACACCCTGTCCGGCATCGCCGCCCGCACCGGCACCACCGTGGCCGAACTCGCCGCCCGCAACGGCATCGGCAACCCGGACCTCATTTATGCGGGCAGAACTATCTCCGTCCCCAGCGGTAGCGGGGGCGGCGGTGAGCGCTACCAGATCCAGCCCGGCGACACGCTCTCCGCGCTGGCCGTGCGCTGGGGCACCACCGTGGCCGCCATCGCCGCGCGCAACGGCATCGCCAACCCGGACCGGATCTGCGCCGGGGACTGGCTGATCCGCCCGTGACCCCCGAGCAACCCGCCGCCGGACTCACCCCCGGCGGCGGTTCCCTCGTGGTCTCCCTCGCCCTCGTGCTCTGGCTGCTCGGCAAAGCCTCCTACCGCTTCGTCCGGTGGTTCGAGCGGCATGAGGGCAACCACCCCAACCCCACCCAGGAGGAACGCTTCATGTCCCGTCCCCGTCCGCTGCGCGTCGCAGGCTCGATCGTCGGCGGTCTCACCGCGCTGATCACCGGCCTGGTCGGCTCCGGCCTGCTCACCACCGGACAGGGCGACGCCCTCACCGGCCTGATCTCCGCCGTCCTGGTGCTGCTGGGCACCTTCGGCGTCGTGGTCAGCACCGAGCACCGCGTCACCCCGCTGATCGACCCCCGCGACACCGACGGCCGCGCCCTGACCCCGGCCGACGACACCGACACCTACTGACCCCGAGGGAGCACCTCACCACGACCACGACCACACGCGGGCGCAGGCCCGAGCGGATGATCACCCAGAACTCATACCTGCGCCCGCACGGCATCCACACCTTCTCCCTGCCCGCCTGGGCCGGACGCCTCCCCGACGGCCGCACCTACAACACCTGTCCAGCGGCCGGGGTGTGCGCGGCGGTCTGCTACGCCCGCCACGGCACCTACCGCTTCCCCGCCGTGCTCGCCAAGCACCAACGCAACCTCGCGCGCGTCCTGGACGACCTGCCGCAGTGGGAAGCCGACATGCGCGCCGAGCTGGCCCACCCGAAGTACCGGGACGGCGCGGCGCTGCGCGTGCACGACTCGGGCGACTACTTCAGCGACGCCTACGTATTCGCCTGGCTTCGCGTCGCCCGCGCCGTCCCGGACGTCCTGTTCTACAGCTACACCAAGGAGGTCGACCGATTTAAGCAGCTGGTCGAACCCGACCCGCCGGACAATTTCAAATGGGTCTACAGCTACGGCGGCAAACAAGACCACCTCATCGACCCCGACACCGACCGCGTGGCCGACGTGTTCCCGTCGGAAACCGCGATCGCCGAAGCCGGGTGGAACTCCAACGCCGCCACCGACCTGGCAGCCGTTCTCGGGCCTGCGCCGGTCGGCATGACCCAGAACAACCAGTCGCACCTACGCCGCAAGATCGGACAGCGCACGTTCCGCGAATGGCAGGCGGCCGACACCGCCCGCCGCCGGATCACCCGCGCCACCGACCACCGCTGACACCACCGCCAACCTCGCCGGGAGCCCTCACCCGGCGAGGCCGGAGGGGACTCCCGGCCCTACCACTCGGGGGACCATCGTGAGCGCCGACGAGCCGCACACCGTCGCCTGGACCGTCGACCACGTCGAGACCGAACCGCTGGCCGACGCCGACCACGACACCAGCGTGAACACTCTCGCCGCGCTAATCAATAGCTGGAATGAAACACGACGCAGCACGTAAATCCACACCCTTTCAATAGGTGCCGGAAATGGTAAATTGAGTGCATGTCAAAACCCATTCCGGAGCAGGGCAGAGCCTTGCCGAAATCCGCGTGCAAAGAAACTCATTCCAGCGACAATGGGGGAACGTTCTCAATGGATAACACCACGTCCGAAAACGATGTCGTGCGCGTCGGCGTGTACCGACGCCGATTCTTCTCCGACCCTGCCCGAGTGGACGCCTTCGTCGCGGCCCAGCCGGGTTGGACGATCGTCCGGCGGTTCGGCGACCACGAGTCCGGCAGCATCACCAACCCGCCCGGACTGCGGAAGGTCGTCCGCGCGGCCGAGTCCGGACAGATCGACCTGCTGATCGTGGACCGGATGGCGGAGCTGTCCGGGAAGACCCCCGCCCTGGTGAAGCTGCTCCACCGCCTAGAGGCGGCGGGCGTGACGGTCCGATCGGCCACCGAACCCTTCGACACCTCGGCCCCGATGGGCCGCCTGATGGTCCACGTGCTGGCGATGTCCGTCGAGTGGGAGCAGGACGCGAAGCGCCGGCAGGAGGAGGCCCAGCGGGCGTTCCAGGGAGGCGAGCGTGGGTAGACGATCCACTGCCGCCAAGGTCCGCAAGGCCGCGGCGCTCGATGACCTCGACCTGGACACCGTGCGCGTGGGTGTGTACCTGCGGCGCAGCACCGACGACGAGAACCAGCCGTTCACCATAGAGGCCCAGGACGTCCGGCAGGAGGCTTACGTGGCCTCGCAGCCGGGCTGGAAGATCGTCAAGAGGTTCTACGACGACGCGTCCGGCAAGGACACCAACCGGCCCGGTCTGAAGAAGGCGATGCACTGGGCCAGGTCCGGGCTGATCGACGTGCTGTTGGTGTACCGGGTCGACCGGTTCTCCCGGAACCTGCGCGACACCGTCACCCTGCTCAGTGAACTGGAGCAGGTCGGGGTCGCGTTCCGGTCGGCCACCGAACCGTTCGACACCTCCACCCCGATGGGCCGCATGATGGTCCAGATGCTGGCGATGTTCGCCCAGTTCGAGCGGGACATGATCGTGGACCGCGTCACCGCCGGGATGGAACGCAAGGCCGCCAACGGGCAGTGGAAGGGCGGCTACACCCCACCCGGCTACGACAAGGACAAGGAGACCGAACGGCTCTACGTCAACGAGGCCGAGGCCGTGGTCATCCGACTGATCTTCGACCTCTACACCAAGGACCGGCTCGGCTCCCAGTCCATCGCCCACGAGCTGAACGAACGCGGCTACCGCACCCGCAAGGGCGGGCTCTGGGCCTTCAAGCGCATCCTGACCATCCTGTCCAACCGCGTCTACCTCGGCGAGATCCACTACCGGGACGTCGTCGCCACGAACACGCATCCGGCCATCATCAGCGTGGAGCAGTTCGAGGAAGCCCAGCGCATCATGGACGAGCGCGGCGACAACCACGCCAACCGCGCCGCCAGCGGCTCGGACTACCTCGCCACCGGCCGCCTGCCCTGCCCCAAGTGCGGCACCGCCATGCTGGGCACCAGGGCCACCGGCAAGACCAAGACCTACCGCTACTACACGTGCAACAAGCGCCTGAAGTACGGCAAGGACGCCTGCGACATGGACCGCATCAACGCCGACGCCCTCGACCAAGCCGTCCTGGACGCCGTCACCTCGTTCTACGGCAACCAGCACAGCCTGATCCGGGACGCGGTCGAGGCCGCCAAGAAGGTCTACGACTCCAGCCACGAAACCGTGGCAGCCGAACTCAAGGCCGTGCGCAGCCAACTCACCCAGGTCACCGCGAAGATCGACCGCTACCTCGACGCGTTCGAGGCCGACACCTTCGACGCCGACGACGACAACGTCAAAGCCCGACTCCTCAAGTACCGGACGCAACAACGCCAACTCCGCGAGCGGGAAGCCGATCTCCTCGAAGACCTGGAGAACGAACCCACCATGCCCGACGCGGCCACACTGGACGAAGTCCAGCAGCACATCACCGAAATCCTCCGCGCGGGCAACCACAACCAGCGCAAGGCGATCGTGGAGAACTTCGTAGTCAAGATCAAGATCACCGGGCCGGGCCGGATCGTGCCCGTCTTCCGCGTGCCCCAGTCTGCCGGGGCCACGAACGCCGAAGGGGCGGAGACCGGCTTACCGGTTCCCGCCCCTGAAGGTGTTCGTACACCTTGGCCTTTGGTGGAGCTGAGGGGAATCGAACCCCTGACCTACTCGATGCGAACGAGTCGCGCTACCAACTGCGCTACAGCCCCGTGTTCTGTTGTCGTGCGGGAGGAAGCATATCAGTAGTCGGGGGGTGGTTTTGCCACCCCCCTCTACTCGCCCGAAGCCCGTCGGTACGGGAGGGCCTCGGGGCCGTCCAGCTCGACGAACAGCGGGTCCTCGTCGTCCAGGTCCACCACGACCGTGCCGGGGCGGGGCTGGTGCTGGAACCTCGGTTGCGGGGGCAGACCCGGCTGGTCACGGGACGGCTCGGCCTCGGCCGACGGCGTGGCGGCGGCGTGCGGCTGGGCGTCCGGGGCCTGCCGCGCGGTGGTGCGGCGGCGCGACTGGGAGTGCCTGGCCAGGCGGCGGGCGCGGATCTCCTCCTCGATCCGCACCTGGCGGCGCAGGTAGCCGAGGTAGGAGACCAGCGTCACGTCGACGGCGGCGTGGCCCCACCAGACGAGCGGGTAGAGCACGCCCGCCACGACGCCCGTGACCAGGGCTAGCAGCAGCAGCGTGCCGACGACGCGGCGGCGGAAGGCGTACTTGGCCTGCGCCACGATCGCCGCCGTCTCCGGGTCGTAGCCCCCGCGACCCGGGCGGAACGGTCGGTGCTCGACGAAGTCGGCGTCGACCTCGTCGTAGTCGTCGTACTCGTCGAAGTCCGTGTCTGCCTCGGGCATGGCGTCGTACTCCTCCTCCATGCTGCCGCGCGACGCGTCGGCGCGCTTGCGCGCGACCATCGGGACGAGGACGACCAACCAGGCCACGACCAGTCCCACGACGATCAGCGAGCTCGGCATCCCCGTCACCTCCCCCTACCCCGCGGCGCGCTCGGTGGTGCACATGCCACGCTAGTCACAACAGTCACACCTGTGTCGGAGGCACGCCGACCGGCGTACGTACCAAAGTGTGGTGTATCACCCACTTTCGGGTGATCCGAATAAGCCGCATGGCCTGCAGATCAGGCAGTTCGGGCGTATCCCTGTGCGACCAACCGGCGTACGAGACCCTCGGGCGACGCCTCCTCGGCGGTCATCGCGAAGCACAGGTGGTCACGCCAGTCGCCCGCCACGTCGAGGTACCGCAGGAACAGGCCCTCCTCCCGGAAGCCCGCCTTGGCGAGCACCCGGAGGCTCGCCCGGTTCTCCGGCCGGACGGTCGCCTCCAGCCGGTGCAGCCCGCCCTCGCCGAAGCAGTGGTCGACCACGAGCGCCAGCGCCGCCGTGGCCACGCCGCCGCGCGCCCGGTCGGCCGCCACCCAGTAGCCGACCCACGCCGAGCGCAACGAGCCGCGCACGATGTTGCCCACGGTGATCTGCCCGGCCAGCACGCCGTCCACGGTGATCACGAACGGCAGCGCCTGGCCGCGCCGGGCCAGCGACTTCAGCGACGACCACTGCGGCGGCCACGCCAGCGGCGCGTTGCGCTCGTGCCACCCCTCGGCCGCGGTGGGTTCCCAGTCCTCCAGGTACGCCCGGTCGCGGAGCCTGGCCCGCGACCACGCCGAGGCGTCGAAGAGCTTCGGCGGGCGCAGCTCCACCAGGCCCGCGGGGACCCTCAGCGGCCCGAGCCGCGCGGGCCAGCCGGGGTGCCGACCGCCGTCACCCGCGAAACTCATCCATCCCCACCGTGTCTCGGGCCCGTCGGGGGTCTCATCCCCGCTGGGCGAGGAAGCTGACCACGACCTCTTCGCCGACCGCCACGTCCGTGACGTCCTCGTCGACCATGATCAGGCAGTTCGCCTCGGCCAACGACGCCAGCAGGTGCGACCCGGAGGTACCCAGCGGCTGCACCAGGTACTCGCCGTTGTCCGCGTCGCGCAGCAACTGGCCGCGCAGGTAGCCGCGCCGGCCCTTCGTGGACGTCAGCGGCGACAGCAGCCGCGCGCTGACCGCCCGCCGGTACGGGTTGCGCTTGCCCAGCGCGGCCCGGATCAGCGGACGCACCAGCACTTCGAAAACGACCAGGGCGCTCATCGGGTTCGCGGGCAGCAGGAACGTCGGCACCGCGTCCGGTCCGAGCCGGCCGAAGCCCTGCACCGAACCGGGGTGCATGGCCACCCGGGTCACGTCCACGTCGCCGAGGTCGGCCAGCGCGGCGCGCACCTCGTCGCCGATGACGCCCCCGACGCCACCCGCGACGACCACGATCTCCGACAGCAGCAACCTGCCCTCGACGACCTCGCGCATCCGACGCGGGTCGGACGACTGGATGCCGACCCGGCTGACCTCGGCGCCCGCGTCCCGCGCGGCGGCGGCCAGCGCGTAGGAGTTGACGTCGTAGACCTGGCCCTGGCCGGGGGTGCGGTCGACGTCGACCAGCTCCTCGCCGATCGAGATCACCGACACCCGCGGCCGGGGGTGGACGAGCACCTTGTTGCGGCCGACCGCGGCGAGCAGGCCGACCTGGGCGGCGCCGATGGACGCGCCTCGGCGCACCGCGACGTCACCGGTCTGCACGTCCTCGCCGGTGCGCCGCACGAACGCCGCGGACGGCACCGAGCGGCGCACGGTGACCTTCGCCGCGTGCCCGTCGGTGTAGCCGACGGGCACGACGGCGTCGGCCAGGGTCGGCAGCGGCGCGCCGGTCGCGACCCGGACCGCCTGGCCGGGTTGCAGCCGTCTGGGCTGGCGGGACCCGGCGGGGATCTCGCCGACCACCGGGAGCGTGACCGGTTCCTCGTTGGCGGCCTGCACGTCGACGCTGCGCACGGCGTAGCCGTCGACCGCCGCCTGGTCGAAACCGGGCAACGCGCGCTCGGCGACGACCTCCTCGGCGCAGAGCAGTCCCTGCGACTCGGAGATCGCCACTCGCACGGGGGCGGGCCGCACGGCGGCGGCGACCACCCTGGCGAGCTGCTCGTCCACTGACCTCATAAGTTGACCTCGTTTTAGGAGTTGGCGAGGCGTGCCCGCAACCACTCCCCCAGCTCGGGCCCGTAGTCGGGGTGCTCCAGTGCGAAGTCAACCGCAGCTTTGAGGAATCCTCCCGGATTGCCCAGGTCGTGTCGCCCGCCGCGGTGGACGACGACGTGCACCGGGTGGCCTTCGTTGATCAGCAGCGCGATGGCGTCGGTGAGCTGGAGCTCGCCGCCCGCGCCGGGCGTGATGCGCTTGAGGGCGTCGAAGATCGCCCGGTCGAGCAGGTAGCGGCCGGCCGCCGCGAACGTGGACGGCGCGTCCTCGGCCTTGGGCTTCTCGACCATGCCGACGACCCGCTTGACGTCGTCGTCACCGGTGTCCTTGACGTCGAAGACGCCGTAGGCGGAGATCTGCTCCTTGGGGATGTCGAACGCGCACAGCACGCTGCCGCCGAGCTTCTCGCGGACCGCGGCCATCTTCGCCAGCGCGCCCGTGGGCAGCACGAGGTCGTCCGGCAGCAGGACGGCGACGGCTTCGTCCGCGCCGGTCAGGTTGCCCTCCGCGCAGGCGACCGCGTGGCCGAGGCCGAGCGCCTTGTCCTGGATCGCGGTCTCGACGGCGAGCAGGTTCGACGCGCGGCGGACCTTGGCGAGCAGGTCGGTCTTGCCGCGTTCCTCGAGCGTCGCCTCCAGCTCGGGCTGCGGGCGGAAGTACTCCGCGACGGCGTCCTTGCCGGGGGAGGTCACGATGACGAGCTTCGTCGCGCCGGCTTCGGCGGCCTCGGTGGCGACGAGTTCGATGCCAGGGGTGTCGACGACCGGCAGCAACTCCTTGGGCACCGCTTTGGTGGTGGGGAGGAAGCGCGTGCCCAGGCCTGCCGCCGGCACGATTGCTGTCTGGAAGGCGCTCATGGCCTGCGAGCGTAACGGCGCGCTTAGGGTGACCTGCCATGACGTCCCGTGAACGTGATCGGAAGGCGACTCTGCGCACACGGCTGCGGGCCGGGCGGCGTGGCGCGGTGATGCCCGAGATGGTGGACGAGGTGCTGTCCGCCGTCGCCGCTTTCGGTGTTTCCGCTGGTGGGACCGTGTGCGCTTATGTCGCTTCGGCGGCGGAGCCGGGGTCGTTGGCGATGGTGGAGGCGTTGCGGTCGCACGGGGTGCGGGTGTTG
Source organism: Actinosynnema sp. NPDC002837 (assembly GCF_040295345.1). Taxonomy (NCBI): domain Bacteria; kingdom Bacillati; phylum Actinomycetota; class Actinomycetes; order Pseudonocardiales; family Pseudonocardiaceae; genus Actinosynnema; species Actinosynnema sp. NPDC002837. Next base: position 33,969 of record NZ_JBEOVG010000009.1, on the reverse strand, counting down.
CTGCCGGTGGTGGTCGGGGACGGGTTGGACTGGGCGGTGTACGACGGGCGGTTGCGGGTGGGCGCGTTCGGGTTGCGGGAGCCGGAGGGGCCGTTGCTGGGCGCGGAGGCGGTGGGGTCGGCGGCGTTGGTGCTGGTGCCGGCGTTGGCGGTGGATCACTCCGGGGTGCGGTTGGGCAAGGGTGGCGGGTACTACGACCGGGCGTTGGGGTCGGCCGCGGGGCCGGTGGTGGCGGTGGTGCGGGACGAGGAGTTCGTGCCGTCGTTGCCGGTGGAGCCGCACGACGTGCGGGTGGACGCGGTGCTCACGCCGGGGCGGGGCCTGGTCCGGCTGCCGTCGGCGTGACCCGGCCTTGGCCTGTGGCGTCGCGATCCGGCTTTGGCCTGTGACGTTGACCTGTGATGTTTGCGCCACATATGCCGGGTGGCGCATCATCGGTGTTGGCACTCGTGACGGAGGAGTGCCAACCCGGACTCGTGGAGGGCTCACCGTGCCGACCTACCAGTACGCCTGCACCGAGTGCGACCACCGGTTCGACGCGGTGCAGTCCTTCTCGGACTCCGCGTTGACCGAGTGCCCCCAGTGCTCCGGCAGGCTGCGGAAGCTCTACGGCGCGGTCGGCGTCGTGTTCAAGGGCAGCGGCTTCTACCGGACCGACAGCCGTTCGTCTTCTTCCGCCGCTCCCGCGGCCACGCCGGCTCCGGCAGCCGCCAAGTCGGAGTCTTCTTCTGCTTCGTCTTCCTCTTCGACGACTTCCGCCTCGGCCGCCGCCGCGTCCTGAGCCTGAGTTGTCCACAGGCCCCCGAGTTGTCCACAGCTCGGTGGTCGACGCTGTCCTGAGCCCTGTTCCGCCCCTACCGTCGCAACCATGCTCCTCCACCTCAGAAGGATTCTGGCGGGCCTGTTGGCCCTGGTAGCCGTGGGTGTGGCCGTGCTGCCGGACGGCTCGACGGTCGACGTCCTGGTGGCGGCGCGCGATCTTGCCCCCGGCGTGCCGCTCGGTGCGGAGGACGTGCGCGTAGTCGCCGTCCCACCGTCCTTGTCGCCAGCCGGCGCGCTCTCGCCGGGCGACGTGTTAGGCCGCAGCCTGGTGAGCGCGGCCCGTTCCGGCGAACCGCTGACCGACGCCCGCCTGACGACGGCCGACCCGGGTGTGTCGTCGGTGGCCGTGCGCCTGGCCGACGCCGGCGTGGTCGGGCTGCTGCGGCCGGGGAGCCGGGTGGACGTCGTCGGCCCGGAGTCGGACGTGCTGGCCACAGACGCCTCGGTCGTCGCCGTGCGGGAGGGCGAGGTAGTCGTCCTCTCCGCCGACCGCCCCGCCGCCCACCGCCTGGCCGCCGAAACCCTGGCCGGCCCAGTCGCCGTGATCCTGCGCTAACCGACCACACCCATCCGCAACTCACCCACCAGCACTCACACCACGGTCACCACCCGCACCACCCACGGCCGGCACCGCGCTCCCCGCGCACCCACCGAACGCCGCGCACGCCCGACCACCCTGCCCACGCCAACCACCCTGCCACCGGCTACTGGCCCGCCAATCGGCCACTGGGCCGCTAACCGCCGCGCACTCATCAACCCACTGCCCACGCCGCCTCAGCCCTCCGACCACCGCGCGCCTACGGCCCGCCGCCAACCGCTGGCTGCCGGCTGCCGCTGCTGGCTGCCCACGCGACTCTCCGAGGCACCGGCCCACCCGTCGCTGGCCCCTTTCCGACCCGCCAGGCCCCCTCGCCTACCGCTTCGACAACCGCCGGCTCTCAGGACCTGCGTTGCGGCTCCCTGACCTGTTCCGTCCTGACCAGCGGTCGTGGCGCGGCCAGCAGGAAGGTGGGGCCGTCGGCGGGCGGGGTGGGCGGGGTTGGAGGGTGGGTGAGCTGCGAGGACGAAGTTTTCATCGCGGGACCGATGAGTTTTCGGCGCGCCTGTCGTTCCACCCGGTACATGGCATTGCAGGGTGGGGTTCGGCCCCGTTACCGAGGAGAGCACTGTGGACTGGAAGCTGGAAGTCGTCATCGTCCCCGTGTCCGATGTCGAGCGCGCGAAGACCTTCTACACCGACACGTTGGGCTTCACGCTCGACACCGACCACCGCTCCGGCGACGCCTTCCGCGTCATCCAGGTGACCCCGCCCGGCTCGGCGTGCTCGATCGTCTTCGGCAAGGGCCTCGGCGACAGCGGGGCACCCGGCTCGCTCAAGGGCTGCCAGCTGATCGTCTCCGACATCCAGGAGGCACACGCGCACCTCGAAGCGAACGGCGTGGTGAACTCCGGGCCGCAGCACTTCGAGAACGGCACGATGGTGCCCGGACCCGACCCGGCCGGCGGCGACTACAACTCCTTCATCTTCTTCGACGACCCCGACGGCAACACCTGGGCCGTCCAGCAGGTCGGGAAGTCCGTCCGCTGATGTTCGAGCAGGCCACCCGGCAGCACCGCCGCGAGTTGCACGTCCACTGCTACCGGATGCTCGCCTCCTACGAAGAAGCCGAGGACGCCGTGCAGGAGGTGTTCCTGCGCGCCTGGCGGGCGTGGGACACCTTCGACGGCGGCAACGTCCGCGCCTGGCTGTACAAGATCGCCACCAACACGTGCGTCGACCTGATCCGGGCCAAGGCTCGCACGCCCCGGACCCAGCCGGAGATCAGCTGGCTCACGCCCTACCCGGACCGCCTGCTGGACCAGGTGGCGCCGTCCGACGACGAGCCGGACGTGGTCGCGGTCGCCAGGGAGACCGTCGAACTCGCCTTCCTGGCCGCCCTCCAACTCCTCCCCGCACGGCAGCGGGCGGCGTTGCTCGCGCGGGAGGTGTTGGGCATGACGGCGCAGGAGACGGCCGGGCTGCTCGACATCAGCGTGGCCGCCGCCAACAGCGCCCTCCAGCGCGCCCGTGCCACGATGCGGGAGCACCTGCCGTCGCACCGCAACGACTGGACGGCCCGCGAGCCGAACCCCCGGGAACGCGAGTTGCTGAGCCGGTTCATCGACGCCCACCAGCGGTGTGACGCGGAGGCGGCGGTGGCGATCGCCGCCGAGGACCTGCGGGTCACCATGCCGCCCGCGCCGCTGTGCTTCGACGGCCTCGACCAGGTCGCGACGCTGATGCGCCGCGCGCTGGGCCCCGACCGGGAAGGCGACTGGCTGCTCGTGCCGACCTGGGCCAACCGGATGCCGACCGCTGCCAGCTACCTGCGCCGACACGGCGACACGGTGTTCCGGGCGTTCAAGTTGGACGTCCTGCGCGTCGAGGACGACCGGATCGCGGAGATCACCACGTTCGGGCCCTCGACGTTCGAACGGCTCGGACTCCCCGCGACACACGTACCCGGAGCGTCACCGACCAGGCCCTGACCCGTTACCCTCCGCTGACCCCACCCATACCCCGAACGGAGGAGCCAACCGTGATCAAGGGCTTCAAGGACTTCCTCATGCGCGGCAACGTGATCGACCTCGCCGTGGCGGTGGTCATCGGCGCCGCGTTCACCGCGATCGTCACCGCGTTCACCACGAACCTGATCAACCCGCTCATCGCGTTGTTCGGCGGCAACAACGTCAACGGCCTGGCCGTGCAGCTGGGCAAGAGCGACAAGACGATCATCGACTTCGGCGCGATCATCACCGCAGTGATCAACTTCCTGATCGTGGCCGCGATCGTCTACTTCATCTTCGTGCTGCCGATGACCAAGCTGAAGGAGCGGCGCAAGCGCGGTCAGGAGCCCGGCCCGGCGGAGCCGACCGACGTCGAGCTGCTCAAGGAGATCCGCGACCTCCTCGCCTCGCAGCGCCAGCGCCAGGACTGACCGACACGACGGACAGGACAGCCGCGACGGTCACGATGGACACGTGAACGTCGCGAACGGACGACCCGATCGGACAGCGCGAGTGGACGGCCCGAATGGACGGCCCGACGGTCCTCGCGCCGGCACCGACCGCGCCAGGGCTCACTGGTGACGGGACTCGGCGCGACCCGTGCCGCGGCGCCGGACCGGGATCGGCCGGAGGTGAAAGGGCCGGCGGTCGAGAACGGCCGGTCGAGAACGGCCGGTCGAGAGCGATCGGCGGGTCGGAAGCGGCTCGCGGTGCAGCGGCCGGCAGTGAAGCCGCCGGCGGTGGAAGCGGTCGGTCGGGTGATGCGGAGGTGACCGGGCGTGCCTTGGCGGCGCCCGGTCAGCCGCGGTCCGGTGAAGAGCACTACCCGCCGTGGTGAGGTGGCCGGTTCTCCTCGTACCACCGGTCGTCACGCCCGGTCGGTCGTGGTTCGTCCGACGAGCCCTCCGGCAGCACGTCGCCGAACACCTCGGCCAGCCGACGACGCCGCGCCGCCTCCGCCGCGGCCGAAGCGGCGGCGGCAGCGGCGTCGGCGTCGTCAGCCGGCTCGGTCATGCCTCGTCCAACCCCGAGAGCTGCTCGATCACGTACGGCACGAGCGCCGACAACGTCGCCATGCCGTCGCGCACCGCCGACCGCGACCCGGCCAGGTTCACCACGAGGGTGCTGCCGGACACGCCGACCAGCCCTCGCGAGATGCCCGCGTCGACGGCTCCCGCCGCCAGCCCCGAAGCCCGGAGCGCCTCGGCGATGCCGCTGATCGGCCGGTCGAGCACGCCCTGCGTGGCGTCCGGCGTCACGTCGCGCGGCGACACACCTGTGCCGCCGACGGTGACGACCAGGTCGACACCGCCGATCACCGCGGTGTTCAGTGCGGCGCGGATGCCCACGACCTCACCCTCCACCGCGACCGTCCCGTCGACGATGAACCCTGCTTCCTCCAGCAACTCGGTGACCAGCGGTCCTGTGCTGTCGTCGTGCTCACCGTGCGCCACCCGGTCGTCCACGATCACGACAAGGGCGCGTCCCAGTCGCTGCGCGCTGCGTTCCATGAGCGCCACCGTAGCCAATCGGAGGATCTGACGGTTCCGTGACGTCACGCTGTCGCACCGCCCGCTCCCGCCGGAGGACCCCTAACTTCGGTGACGTGCGCGTTCTCCTCACCGGCGGGGCCGGGTTCATCGGCTCACACATCGCCGACCACCTGACCGCCCAGGACCACGACGTCGTCGTGCTCGACGCCTACCTGCCCCAGGCCCACCGCGACCGCCCACCGACGGCCCAGGACGTCACCGATCTCGACACGGTGAAAAAACTGCTCGACGGGGTGAACGCGGTCTGCCACCAGGCCGCCGTCGTCGGCCACGGCCTCGACCCGTCCGACGCGCCGCTGTACGCCCGCAACAACGACCTCGGCACCGCCGTGCTGCTCGCCGCGATGCACGAGCGGGGCGTGGAGCACCTGGTCCTGGCGTCGTCGATGGTCGTGTACGGCGAGGGCCGCTACGAGTGCGCCGAGCACGGCGTCGTCCGGGCCGCGCCACGCCGCCAGGCCGACCTCGACCAGGGCCGCTACGAGCCGCCGTGCCCGCACTGCGGCAGCCCCCTGGAGCCACGCCTGGTCCCCGAGGACGCCCCGCTCGACCCCCGCAGCACGTACGCCGCCAGCAAGCTCGCCCAGGAGCACTACGCGGCGGCGTGGGCACGGCAGACGGGAGGCTCGGTGTGGGCGCTGCGCTACCACAACGTGTACGGCCCGATGATGCCCAAGGACACCCCGTACGCGGGCGTGGCGAGCCTGTTCCGCAGCGCGCTCGAACGCGGCGAAGCGCCCACCGTCCTCGAAGACGGCCGCCAACGCCGCGATTTCGTGCACGTCACGGACGTGGCGCGGGCCAACGCCCTGGCCCTGAGCCGACCGGGCGAGCCCGGCACGCTCACCCCGCTCAACATCTGCTCCGGCGAGCCGCACACCGTCGGCGACCTCGCCACCCACCTGGCCGAGGCGTGCGGCGGTCCGCGGCCGCGCATCGTCGGCGGCGCGCGCCCGGCGGACGTCCGGCACGTCGTCGCCGACCCCGCCCGGGCCCGCGAGCTCCTCGGCTTCGACGCCGCAACGACCTTCGCCGCGGGGGTCAAGCAGTTCGCAACGGACCGCCTGCGCTGAGCGGCAACCGCACCTCGAACCGGCAGCCGCGACCGTGGTTGCGGGCGTCGATCGTGCCCTGGTGCGCCTCCACCAGGCCGCGCGCGATCGCGAGCCCCAGCCCGCCGCCGACGGGCTGCCGGTGCGGAGCGCCGCGGAACGCCACGTCGAACACCCTGGGCAGGTCCGCCTCCGGGATGCCGCCGCAGCCGTCGTCCACGCGCAGCAGCGCCGACGGCCCGTCCACGTCCACCCGCACGGCCACCGTGCCGTCCGGCGGGGTGTGGCGGATCGCGTTGGACAGCAGGTTGCGCACCACCCGGGCCAGCTCGGGGTCGCTGCCCAGCACCACCGGCCACGTCGCCGCGTCCGCGCGCAGCCGCACGCCCTTGCGCGAGGCCACCGGGCTCTCCGCCGCCACCACCTCGCTGACCACGTCGGCCAGCGGCACCTCGGACAACGTCAGCCGCAGCGCGCCCGCCGTGATGCGGGACAGCTCGAACAGGTCGTCCACCATCCCGGACAACGCCTCCGCCTCGGCCGAGATCCGCCCCGCGTACCCGGCGACCTCGTCCCGCCGCGACACCACGCCGTCGGCCAGCGCCTCGGCCATCGCCCGGATCCCGGCCAACGGCGTGCGCAGGTCGTGGCTGATCCACGCCACCAGCTCGCGCCGGGACGCCTCGGCCGCGCGCTCCCGCTCCCGCGCCTCGCTCTCCCACACGCTGCGCCGCGCCAGCGCCCGACCCAGCAGCACGGCCGTCGGCACCGTCACCAACGCCACCAGCAGGCACACCAGCACGGTCGTGGTGAGGATCGGGGTGAACATGAACCCGCTCACCGCCAGCACGCCGCCGATGGTCGCCACCACCGGCACGATCGCCAGCACGGTCAGCGCCGTGGCCAGCGACCCGTTCTGCAACCGCCGCAGCAGCACCGCGCCGAGCAGCGCCAGCGGCAGCGAGAACAGCACCGCGTACGGGAGGATGTGGTAGATCTCGATCAGCATCACGCACCGCCGTCGTACCGGTAGCCCACGCCCCACACGGTGGCGATCCGCACCGGCCGGGCCGAGTCGACCTCCACCTTCTCCCGCAACCGTCGCACGTGGACGGTCACGGTGGACTGGTCGCCGAACTCCCAGCCCCACACCCGCGAGAGCAGCTCGCCGCGGTTGAACGCGGTGCCCCGGTGGGTCAGGAAGAACACCAGCAGGTCGAACTCGCGCGTGGTCAGCGACAGCTCACGCCCGTCCAGCCACGCCGACCGCGCGCCGACGTCCACCCGCAGCCCGCCGTCGCTCAGCACCGACGCCGTCCGCGCCGCCGCGACCCGCGACCGGCGCAGCACCGACGTGACCCGCAACGCCAGCTCACGCGGGCTGAACGGCTTGGTCACGTAGTCGTCCGCGCCGAGCTGGAGCCCGGCGATCCGGTCCTCCTCCTCGCCCAACGCGGTCAGCATCACCACCGGCACGGCGCTGCGCAGCCGCAGCCGGCGGCACACCTCCAGCCCGTCGACGCCCGGCAGCATCAGGTCCAGCACCACCAGGTCCGGCTCGCGTTCGGCGAACCGGCGCAGCGCGCTCTCACCGTCACCGACCAGCTCGACCTCGTGGCCTGCCAGCTCCAGGTACCGGCGCACCACGTCGCGCACGGTCACGTCGTCGTCCACGACGAGCACCCGCCCGGTCGTCTCACCCATGTCCGCGCCTCACCAGTTGGTCAACAGGAGGTGGTTGACCGCGAGCGCGGTCACCGCTTGCGCCGCCAGCCACAGCCGCCGCCGGTCCGGCACGAGCACGACCAGCCACACGGTGAACGGCAGCCAGATCCGTTCCACCTCGGCCTTGCTCAAGCCGGACAGGTCGGCGGCCAGGATCGCCACCGCCGCCGCTGCCGCCAGTGTGACGGCGCCCCTGGCCATTGTGGTGCTGCCGCGCCACCGGGCCGCGAACGGCGCCAAACCGCAGGCGAACGCGGCGGCGGCCAGGTCGGCCCACACCCAGTAACCGTAGGCGCGGGGTGTCGCGATGCCCTGGTAGTACCGCTCGACGACCAGGTGGTAGCCGTCCAGCCACCAGAACCCCAGCGCCGCGAACACCACCACCACGGCCGACGCGCCCAGCACGGCCACGCCGATCCGCCGCCAGTCGCGCCCCGAAGGATGGAGCAACAGCACGACCAGGGCCAGCACACCGAGCAGCACCAGCCCGTACGACAGGAACACGCCGAAGCCCAGCACCACCCCGCCGGCCAACGCCCGCCGGGTCGCCAGCAACGCGATGCCGCACGCCGTGACGCCCGCGAACAGCCCGTCCGCCGACACGCCCATCCACACCGCGCCGGGGAACAGCGCCACGAACGGCAGCACGGCCCGCGCGTGCTCCTCGGAGACGAACGCGCGCACCGTCACCGGCACCGCGACCGCCGTCAGCGCGCCGACCAGCACCACGAACGCCGAGGCCCACGCGCCGCCGGACAGCCCGACCCGGTCCAGCCCGATGAACACCAGGAACGCGCCCGGCGGGTGCGCGGAGACGTGCGTGGCCCACGAGTCGGGCTGGTAGTCCAGGATGCGGGAGGAGAACTCGCGCAGCATCGCGCCCACGTCCGTCACGCCCGGGACTTCGTCCAGGTACTCGTGCTCCGTGGTCAGCCGGCCGGTGAAACCGCGTGCCCAGCCGTCCACCAGGGCCAGCGAGAACGTCCACGCCACGGCGGTCGCGTAACCCGCGCCGAGCGCGAGGCGCCACGACAGCCGCCCGGCCAGCGTCGGGCCCCACACCACGACCGCCAACGCCACCAGCACGGCGAGCGGCGTGCCGATGCCGACGTGCGGCAGCCACTCGGCGAACAGCGGCGGGGCGGGGGCGTGGACGCGGTCATCGGGCAGGATCGCGCCGGCCACGACGGCCGAGGCGACCAGGGCCGCGGCGGCCAGGACACGGAGCACACGCCCACGGTAAGGCCGGCGGAGGCCCGGTGGAGGCCTCGTGGCGGGATCCGTCAGCGGTCCGTAAGAACTGGCGCACACGTCATGATTCGGTAAGCGCCACAACGGTTTTCGGTCGCCCGCGACGGCCCATGCTGTGGTGCGTGGACGAAATCGACGTGGTGCTCCCCTGCCTGGACGAGGCGGCGGCGTTGCCGGGCGTGCTGCGGGCCATGCCCGCCGGCTACCGGCCATTGGTGGTGGACAACGGATCGCGTGACGGCTCACCCGAGATCGCCCGCTCGTTGGGCGCGGAGGTGGTGCACGAGCCGCGGCCCGGGTACGGCGCGGCCGTGCACACGGGGATCGAGCGCGCGCGCTCCGAAGTGGTGTGCGTGCTCGACGCGGACGGCTCGCTCGACCCGGGCCAGCTGCCGGAGCTGGTGGCGTTGCTCGGGCGGGCGGAGCTGGCCGTGGGGCGGCGGGTGCCGGGGGCGGGTAGTTGGCCGTGGCACGCGCGGGCGGGCAACGCGGTGCTGGCCGGGCTGCTGCGGCGCAAGGGGTTGGCGGTGCGGGACATCGCGCCGATGCGCGCGTTCCGCCGGCGGGACCTGCTGGAGCTGGGCGTCGAGGACCGGGCGTTCGGCTACCCGTTGGAGCTGCTGCTGCGTGCGGCGGCGGCCGGGTGGCGGGTGGTCGAGCGGGACGTGCGGTACGGGCCGCGGACGGCGGGCACGAAGTCGAAGGTGTCCGGCTCGGTGCTCGGGACCGTGCGGGCGGTGCGCGACATGGCGGCGGTGGTCCAGCGGGGCGTCGAGCAGGAGGGCGTGCGCTGATGACGTACTCCGCGAGCCTGCTGGTGGTGGCCAAGGCGCCGGTGCCGGGCCTGGCGAAGACCCGTCTCTGCCCTCCCGCGACGCCGGAGGAGGCGGCCGACATCGCCGCCGCCGCGCTGCTGGACACGCTCGACGCCGTGCTCGGCACGCCGGGCGTCCGGCCGGTGGTGGCGGTGACCGGGTCGCTCGGCGACGCCCGGCGGTCGGCCGAGATCCGGGCGGTGCTGCGGCGGTGCACCGTGCTGCCGCAGCGGGGCGGGTCGTTCGCCGACCGGTTGGCCAACGCGCACGCCGACGCGTACCGGGCGCACGGCCTGCCGGTGTTCCAGATCGGCATGGACACGCCTCAGCTCACGCCGGTGCTGCTGGCCGAGTCGGTCGACCGGCTGGCCGCGCGGGGCGCGGTGCTGGGTCCGGCGGCCGACGGAGGTTGGTGGGCGCTCGGGCTGGACGACCCGACGGTCGCCGCGAACCTCCGTTCCGTGCCGATGTCCCGGTCGGACACGGGCGCGTTGACGCTGCGGGCCTTGGGCGGCGCCGGCCGGGACATCGACCTGCTGCCCGTGCTGTCCGATGTGGACGACATGGCCACCGCTCGTGACGTCGCCGCCGCCGTGCCGACGACCCGCTTCGCCGCCGCTCTCGCACACCTGGGAGCCCTGCGATGACCACCGCCACCGCCCGCCCTGATCCGCAACACCGCCCGGACCCGCTCACCACGACACTCGCACCCGCCTGCGCCCCAAGACTTACGCAGCATTGCAATAACCACCGCCAGTACCCATCTCGACACGCAACCCACCACGCACGTCCGACTTCGTGCCGGACTTCGGGAGCACTGCAATGACCACCGCAGAAACGCACCCCGATACGCAATGCCGCACAACCCCGCTCGCCGCGGAACCACACGACCGCCGGAGGTCGCGTCGGGTGTGCGGAGCGCCGCGATGACCGCGTTCGACGTCGGCCTCAGCGGTGCGGAGTGCCGGCTCGAGCTGGCCGGCGGCGATCAGGTGCCCCTGCCGGTCGACCGGTGGCACGAGGACGCCGACGGGGCCGACCACGTCCTCCTCGACGCCTGCCACGGGCCGACCGTCGACCTCGGCTGCGGCCCCGGGCGGATGGTGGCCGCGCTCGTCCGGCGCGGGGTGGTGGCGTTGGGCGTGGACCACTCGCCGCTCGCCGTCGCCCTCACCCGGGCGAGAGGCGGACCCGCGCTGCACCGCGACCTGTTCGGCCGGCTGCCCGGCGCGGGCCGGTGGGCGCACGTGCTGCTCGCCGACGGCAACATCGGCATCGGCGGCGACCCCGTCGCGCTCCTCCGCCGCGCCCGCCAACTCCTGCGCCGGCACGGCACCGCGCTGGTCGAGGTCGAGCCGCCCGGCTGCGGGCTGCGCCGTGAACGCGCGCGGGTCGCCGGTGGCACGTGGTTCGACTGGGCGCGGGTCGACGCGCGGGCCGTCGTGCCGACCGCCGCATGGGCGGGCCTGGAGCCGCGGTGGGTGGTCGAGCGCGACGGGCGCTGGTTCGCCGAGTTGGTGCGGCCGTGAAGCGCACCTCCAGCCCTCACACCGCCACCCGGATCGGCCTGTGGCTGGGCATCGCGTTCGGCCTGTGCTTCGTCACCGGCCTGCTCAGCCACTACCTCCAGCACCCGCCCGGGTGGTTCGCCTGGCCCACCCGCCCGGTCTGGCTCTACCGGTTCACGCAGGGCGTGCACGTCACCTCGGGCGTGGCCGCGATCCCGCTGCTCCTGGCGAAGCTGTGGACGGTCTACCCGAAGCTGTTCGAACGGCCGGTGGTGAAGTCGCTGCCCCACGCCCTGGAACGCGGTTCGATCTTCGTGCTGCTCGGCGCGTCGTTCTTCGAGCTGGTCACCGGCCTGTTCAACGCCGCGCAGAACTACCCGTGGCAGTTCTTCTTCCCGACCGCGCACCACGCCGTGGCCTGGATCGCGGTCGGCGCGCTGCTGGTGCACGTCGCGGTCAAGCTGCCGCTCCTGCGCACGCCCGCCGAGGAGGTCCGCCGAGGCGCGCTCAGCCGACGCGGGTTCCTGCTCACCACGGGCGGCGCGGCGGCGGTCGCGGTGCTGGCCACGGCGGGCAGCACGGTGCCGTGGCTGCGGACCGCCTCCGTCCTCGGCACGCGGTCGGCCGCACTGCCCGTCAACCGCACCGCCACCGCCGCCGGCGTGCCCGCGGTGGACGACGACTGGCGGCTGACCGTCGGCGAACGCCGGTTCTCCCGCCGGGAGCTCGAAGCCCTGCCGCAGACCACGGCCGAGCTGCCGATCGCGTGCGTCGAGGGCTGGAGCGCGTCGGCGCGGTGGACCGGCGTGCCCGTGCGCGACCTGCTGGCGCTGGCGGGCCTCGAAGCCGGTGACGTCCGGGTGGAGTCGCTGGAACGCGACGGCCTCTACCGCGCGAGCACCCTGCCCGCCGCCCACGCCCGCGACCCGGTGACGCTGCTCGCGCTGCGGCTGAACGGCGAGACCCTGCCCCTGGACCACGGCTACCCGTGCCGGCTGATCGCACCGAGCCGACCGGGCGTGACGCAGACCAAGTGGGTCACCCGGCTGGAGGTCCTGCGATGAGGTGGGTGATCGGCGCGGTGGGTGTCGTCCTGGGCCTGTGGGGCGCGGTCCTCGTGCTGCCGCTGGTCTCGGTGGACCTGGCGCTGTGGTTCGTCGCGGGCCCGATCGTGCACGACGCGCTGCTCGCGCCGCTCTTCGCCGGCTTCGGCCTGCTGGTCGCCCGGTGGGCGCCGCAGCCGTGGCGGGCGGCCGTGGTGGTCGGCGGCACGTTCACCGGCGTGCTCGTGCTGCTCGCCGTGCCGCTGCTCTGGCGGCCGTTCGCGGGCGGGCCCAACCCCGGGCTGGTCGACCGGAACTATTCGGTCGGGCTGCTGGTGGCGGTCGGGGTGAGCTGGCTGGGCGTCCTCGCGGTCACCCTGGTGCGACGGCACAAGAGGCCGCACGCCGACAGGTGAGGGGCGGTCACCCGGGTCGGCATGCGGCCTCCACAACCGGCTCGGGGCACGGGAGCCGGTGGCTCGCGGGTGCTAGCGGACCTCGACGGGCTGGCTGCCGAGCGTGACCTCGACGGTGCGGTCCTCGCCGATGGTGAGCTGCACCTTCTCGCCCGGCGCGCGGGACCGGACGGCCGCGACCAGGGAGTCGGAGGCCTCGATGGGCCGGTCGCCGAACTTGGTGATCACGTCGCCGGACTTGATGCCCGCCGCCTCGGCCGCGCCGCCGGCGGTCACGTCGCGGACCACCGCGCCGCCCCGCGGCGAGTCGCCCACCTGGACGCCGAGCACGGTCTGGGTGGCCTTGCCGGTCTCCGACAGCTCCTTGGCCGTGCGGCGGGCCTGGTCGATCGGGATGGCGAAGCCGATGCCGACCGAGCCGCCCTGCGCGGACTGGCTGGAGTTCGGGCTGTAGATGGCCGAGTTGATGCCGACGACCTGGCCGCGCATGTTCACCAGCGGGCCGCCCGAGTTGCCGGGGTTGATCGCGGCGTCGGTCTGGATGGCGTTGAGCACGGTGTCCACACCGCCCTGCTGGCCGCCGGCGCGCACCGGGCGGTTCAGCGAGCTGACGATGCCGGAGGTGACCGTGCCGTTGAGGTCGAACGGCGAGCCGACGGCCACGACGTCCTGGCCGATCCGCAGGTCGCCGGAGTTGCCGAGCTCGGCCGTGGGCAGGCCGGAGACGTCCTCCATCTTCAGCACGGCCAGGTCGGACGTCGGGTCGCGGCCGACGATCTTCGCGTCGAACGAGCGGCCGTCCTGGAGCTGGACCGCGATGGGCCCGCCGTTCGCGGCGCTCTCGACCACGTGGTTGTTGGTCAGCACCAAGCCGTCGGAGCTGAGCGTGAAGCCGGACCCGGCGCCGCCGTTGACCTGCACCTGCACCACGGTCGGCAGCACCTTCTGCGCCACCTGCTCGATCGAGCCGTCCGGGGCGTCGGTGCTCTGCTGGGCGGGCGGGGCCTGGTTGAGCGCATTGGTCACGGGCCTGGACTGCTCGGCGGCCTGGAAGCCGACGTACCCGCCGACGCCGCCCGCGACGCCGCCGACGGCGAGCACGAGCGCGGCGACGCCCGCCACGACCTTGCCGCGGCCCCGCGGCGGGCGCGGTGCGGCGCCGACCGACCCGGGCGGCGCGTAGTAGGGGCCCGACACGCCGGGCTGCGCCGACCCCGAAGGGGAGTGGGCCGGCGAGCCCGGGTGTTCCGGGGCGCCGGTCTGCGGAGCGCCGTGCGGACCCGCGTGCTCCGGGCGGTGGAAGCCCGCGTGCCAGGCATCCGGCCCGGATCCCGGCAGCCCGGCGCCGCCCTGCACGGCGCCGGGACCACCGGTTCCGGGATGGCCGGCGCCGCCCTGCACAGCACCGACCACACCTGCTCCGGTCGGGCCGGCGCCGCCCTGCACAGCGCCGGCCTGACCGGTTCCCGACTGGCCGGCGGCACCCTGCGAGGCGGCCGGCGAGCCGAAGTCATCCGGGCGACCGGGACGCGACCACGCGTCCGGCGACCCGGGCACGGGCTCGGCGGCGCTCGCGTGCGGAGCGGCCGGCGAGCCGGGGTTCGAGGCGGCAGCGGTCGTCGTCACGCTGTCCGGGTACAGGTCGGCCGGGTGGCCGGTGTTCCCCCGCGGAACACCGGCCGACCCCGCCGCCGACGGGTCGGCCCCTACCGCCGGCCCGTCGGTCACGTCCTCCGGCCGCGCCGAGGCTCCCTGCCAGGCACCTCCCGCGCCGGTGGACTCCGACGACGCACCGGTGCCGCCCTGCACGGCACCGGTGTCGTCGCTGTCCGGCCGACCAGCACCCTGCTGCTGGGAGCCGGCGTCCTCATGACCGAGCCCGGCGCCCCCGCGCGCCCACGGGCTCCGCGGCTGAGCCGGCTGAGACTGCGGTGGCTGCTTCGGCTGCTCGTCTTCGGTCATGTCCACCACTCTGCGGTGCCCGCCTGAGAGCAGCCTTAAACGAAACTGGGCATCCCTTGTGAGTCGGTGCGGGTTTCCGGGCCGTGGTTCAGCCGCGCAGCCTCTCGGCGATCTGCTCCGGCGTGGCGTCGTTCACCCACACGCCCATGCCCGACTCGGAGCCGGCCAGGTACTTCAGCTTGTCCGCCGCACGCAGCACCGAGAACACCTCCAGGTGCAGCCAGGCCAGGTCACGGCCGGTGCGCACGGGCGCCTGGTGCCACGCCGCGATGTAGGGCAGCGGGCGGTCGTAGAGGGCGTCCAGGCGGTGCAGCACGGTCAGGTAGAGCCCCGCGAAGTCGTCCCGCTCGGCGTCCGTCAGCGCGGGCAGGTCCGGCGCTTGGCGGTGCGGGACCAGGTGCACCTCGACCGGCCACCGGGCCGCGGCGGGCACGAACGCCGTCCAGTGCTCACTTTCGGCGATAACCCGGGTCCCGGCCGCACGTTCAGCCGCCAGGATGTCACCCATCAGTGGACGACCGTGTGACGCCTGGTAGTCCGCCGCGACGGCGAGCATCCGTTCCGTCTTCGGGGTCACGAAGGGGTAGCCGTAGATCTGGCCGTGCGGGTGCGACAGCGTCACGCCGATCTCTTCGCCCCGGTTCTCGAACGGGAAGACCTGCTCGACGCCCGGGGTCGCGTTCAACGCCGCCGTGCGGTCCGCCCACGCGTCCACCACCGTGCGCACCCGCGAGGCGGGCAGCGAGCCGAACGACGTGTCGTGGTCGGACGTGAAGCACATGACCTCGCACCGGCCGCGCCCGGCCGCCCGCGCCACCATCGGCATCCCGTCCACAGTGGACGGCAGCTCCGGCACGCCCTGCGCGAACGACGGGAACCGGTTCTCGAACACCACCACGTCGTAGGACGACTCGGGCACCTCGGTCGGCTTGCCGGGCGTCGACGGGCACAGCGGGCACAGGTCGGCCGGCGGCTTGTACGTGCGGGTCTGCCGGTGCGCGGCCATCGCCACCCACTCGCCGGTCAACGGGTCGCGCCGCACCTCCGACAGCGGCTGCGCGCGCGGCAGGTCGCGGGTGTCGACCGCGTCGCGCGGCGGCGCGTCCGGGGTGTCGTCGAAGTAGATGATCTCGCGACCATCGGCAAGCTTCCCCGCCGTGCGCCTCACGCCAGTTCCTCTCCGCGGCCCGGCACGTGCGCCAGGACCAGTTCGCCGACCTGATCGCCGAGCACCGTCCGCGCCGGCTCGGCCAATCCCTCGTCGGTCACCAGCACGTCCGCCTCGTCCAGCGCGGCGATGGTGGAGATGCCGACGGTGCCCCACTTGGTGTGGTCGGCGACCACGACGACCCGCCCGGCCGCGTCGACCAGCGCGCGGTCGGTCTCGCTCTCGTTCAGGTTGGGCGTGGTGAAGCCGGAGCGCTCGGCCATGCCGTGCACGCCGAGGAACACCACGTCCAGGTGCAGCGACCGCAGCGCCTGCACGGCCACCGGCCCGACCAGCGCGTCCGACGGCGTGCGCACCCCGCCGGTGAGCACCACCGTGCGGTCGGTGCGCCCGCTCTGCTGCAGCACGTCGGCGATCCGGATCGAGTTCGTCACCACGGTCAGGTCCGGGATGTCGTCCAGGAACCGCGCCAGCGTCCACGTCGTGGTGCCCGCCGACAGGCCGATCGCCGTGCCGGGGCGCACGAGGCCCGCAGCGAACGCGGCGATGGCCTCCTTCTCCGGCAGCTGGCGCACCGACTTGGCCTCGAAACCGGGCTCGTCGGTGCTGCGGCCGACCACGGACGTGGCGCCGCCGTACACCTTCTCCACCAGGCCGCGGGCGGCCAGCACGTCCAGGTCGCGGCGCACGGTCATGTCCGAGACGCCCAGCCGGACGACCAGGTCGCTCACCCGCACCGCGCCGGTGCGGCGGACCTCTTCCAGGATCACCGCTTGTCGCTGGCGTGCCAGCACCTCACACCTCTTCTTCCCGGACCACGACCACGCCGCCGGCGGGCACGACCACGCTGCCGGACGCACGCGCGCCGGACAGCAGCTCGACACCCACCGCGGGCAGCTCGGCGTCGCCGTCGGAGTGGTTGACCGCGACCAGCCACGATACGGCGGAGCCGGCCACCTCACCGCGCCGACGCACCACCTCGACGTCACCGCCCGGCCCGGACGGGACGCCCGCCTGATCGAGCGCGGTCCGCACCAGCCGCTC
This sequence comes from Actinosynnema sp. NPDC002837, assembly GCF_040295345.1. Classification (NCBI taxonomy): domain Bacteria; kingdom Bacillati; phylum Actinomycetota; class Actinomycetes; order Pseudonocardiales; family Pseudonocardiaceae; genus Actinosynnema; species Actinosynnema sp. NPDC002837. The sequence continues at coordinate 17,063 of NZ_JBEOVG010000009.1, read as the reverse complement.
CAGCCCGTCGCCGACCAGGCCGCACGCCACGTACCAGGCGACGCCCCCGCCGCGCTCGTTGCGGGTCACGGCGGGCACGCCGGGCAGCGGGCCGTCGGCGTAGGAGGCGATCACCTCCGCGCCGCGGGCGTGCAGGTGCTCGGTCCAGACGGCGGCCGACGAGCCGTCGTCCAGCGAAGCGGTCTGCCCCGCGCGCAGCGGGTGGAACTCCTCGGTCCGCACGCCGAGCAGCTCGCGGAACGCGCCGGGGTAGCCGCCCAGGTGCACGTGGCCGCGCGTGTCCGTGACGCCGGACAGGTACGTGACCAGCACGTGCCCGCCCGCCGCGACGTACTCCTCGTACGGCGTCGCGTCGTCCACCGCGTACAGCGCCGGCAGCACGACCAGCCGGTAGGAGGACAGGTCCGCGCCCGGCGGCACGAAGTCGACCGTCACCCCCGCCCGCCACAGCGCCCGGTAGTACGCGAGGACGTGCTCGGGGTAGGCGAAGTCCTCCGTCGGGTGGGCGGACTGGCCGAGCGCCCACCACGACTCCCAGTCGAAGACGACGGCGACCGGCGCGTCCACCGTGGAGCCGACGACCTCGGCGATCCGCTGGTACTCGGCCCCGACCTGCTCGACCTCGCGGAACACCTTCGTGTCCGGCCCCGCGTGCGGCACCATCGCCGAGTGGTAGCGCTCCGCGCCCGCCCGCGACTGCCGCCACTGGAAGAACAGCGTGCCGTCCGCGCCGCGGGCCAGGTGCGCGTAGGAGTTGCGGCGCAGCTCGCCGGGCAGCTTGGCGATGTTGCGCGGCTGCCAGTTCACCGCCGACGTGGAGTGCTCCATCAGCAGCCAGGGCCGCCCGCCCGCGAGGCCGCGCACCAGGTCGGCGGAGTACGCCAGGTGGACGTGCCGGTCGGGGTCCTCGCCGAACGTGTAGTGGTCGTTGGAGACGAAGTCGACCTCGGCGGCCCACTTCCAGTAGTCGAGCCCGGAGAACGCGGCGGCCATGAAGTTCGTGGTCACCGGCACGTCCGGGGTGACCTCGCGCAGCACGTCCCGCTCGGCCTTGTACAGCTCGAGCAGCGCGTCGGAGGAGAACCGGTCGAAGTCGAGCAGCTGGCCGGGGTTGTGCAGCGCCGGCGTGGCCCGCGGCGGCAGGACCTGGTCCCACGACGTGTAGCGCTGGCTCCAGAACGCCGTGCCCCACGCCTCGTTCAGCACGTCGAGCGTCCCGTGGCGGGCGCGCAGCCAGGCGCGGAACGCCACCGCGCACCGGTCGCAGTAGCAGCGCGGGACGTGGCAGCCGTACTCGTTGTTGACGTGCCACGCGGACAGCGCCGGGTGGTCGCGGTAGCGCTCGGCCAGCGCGCGGGCCAGCGCCACGGCCTTGGTCCGGTAGACCGGCGAGCTCGGGCAGTAGGACTGGCGCGAGCCGTGCACGAGCCGGACGCCCTCGGCGGTCTCCGGCAGCATCTCGGGGTGCGCGGTGGTCAGCCACGGCGGCGGCGCGGCGGTCGCGGTGGCCAGGTCGACCCGGATGCCGCCCGCGTGCAAACGGTCGAGCACGCGGTCCAACCAGCCGAACTCGTAGCGGCCCTCTTCCACTTCCAGCAGCGCCCAGGAGAAGATCGCCACGCTCACCAGGTTGACCCCGGCCCGGCGCATCAGCTCGACGTCGTCGTCCCAGACGTCCTCCGGCCACTGCTCGGGGTTGTAGTCGGCGCCCCAGGCCAGGCCTCGCACGCGGGTGGGCCAAGTCGTCATGGCACAAGAGTGGTCGATTTGCGGCGAAAACGTCAACACAGTCCAACAAGAACCGTCGGATAGCTTGACATTCCGTGTGGCGCAGCCCACATTGTGAGGCCTCTTGTTGACTCTTTGTTCACTTGGCTTCCGCTGAGTGTCACCCGGAGGAGCGACGATGACGAGGTTCTCCGCCAGCACCCACCCCCTGCTGGGCCGCCGCGCGCTGTTGAGGGCGATCGTCGCGGGCGCGGGCGTCGCGGCCGTGCCCGGCCTGGCCGCGTGCGGCTCCGACGGCGGGGCCGCCGCCACCGACACCGTGTCGTTCGGCAACAACCAGTCCGACCAGGTGCCGAAGGACGCGATCACCGCCGTGCTCAAGGCGTTCGAGGGCGAGTCGGGCCTCAAGGTCGCGATCAACACCAAGCAGCACGAGCAGTACCAGGAGCAGATCAACAACTACCTGCAGGGCAAGCCGGACGACGTGCTGGCGTGGTTCGCGGGCTACCGGATGCGGTTCTTCGCCGAGAAGGGCCTGACCGGCGACCTGAGCGAGGTGTGGTCGAAGGTCTCCGCCGGGTACGAGCCCGCGTTGAAGGAGGCGTCCACGGCCTCGGACGGCAAGCAGTACCTGATCCCGTTCGTGCAGTACCCGTGGGGCGTGTTCTACCGCAAGAGCGTCTGGCAGCAGCGCGGGTACGAGCAGCCGAAGACGCTGGACGAGCTCGTCGCGCTGTCCACGAGGATGCAGGCGGACGGGCTGGTGCCGATCGCGTTCGCGCAGAAGCAGGGCTGGCCCGGCATGGGCACGTTCGACCAGCTGAACTTCCGGCTCAACGGCTACCAGTTCCACGTCGACCTCATGGCGGGCAAGGAGGACTGGCAGGGGCCGAAGGTGCGGGAGGTGTTCGACACCTGGAAGCGGCTGCTGCCGTTCCACCAGGAGAACGCCCTGGGCCGGGAGTGGCAGGAGGCCGCGCAGGCGTTGCAGCAGGGCAAGGCGGGCATGTACCTGCTCGGCTCGTTCGTGGCGCAGCAGTTCAAGGGCGCCGAGGTGGACGACCTGGACTTCTTCCCCTACCCGGAGATCAACCCCGAGCACGGCCAGGACACCGTGGAGGCGCCGATCGACGGCTTCATGATGTCCCGCAAGCCCGCCAACCCCGAGGGCGCGCGCAAGCTGCTGGAGTACCTGTCCACGCCCGCCGCGCAGCTCGCCTACGTCAAGGCCGACCCGAGCCAGGTCGCCGCGTCGAACAAGGCCGAGACGACCGGCTACAACGCGTTGCAGAAGAAGTCGGCGCAGGTGATCAAGGAAGCCGCGCACATCACGCAGTTCCTCGACCGGGACACCGACCCGCGCTTCGCCAGCGACGCGGCGACCAACGGGCTCAACGCGTTCATCCAGAACCCCGACGACCTCGACTCGATCCTCAAGGGCATGGCCGACCAGGCCAAGACGATCTTCACCGGGTGACGCCGTGACCGCCCTGCAGTCCCCACCGGAGCCCGCCGGGACGTCGGCCCCCTCCCCGACGTCCCGGCGCGGCAGGCGTCGCCGCGCCACCGCGTTGGCCCCGCGCGACAAGCTCGTGCTCGGGCTGATGCTCGGCATCCCGTCGCTGGCGCACGTCGCGCTGGTGTGGGTGCCCACGCTCGGCTCGGTCGGGTTGTCGTTCAGCTCGTGGGACGGGATCGGCGGGTTCGCCGACATCGAGTGGGTCGGCTTCCAGAACTACGTCGACATCTTCACCCGGTACCCCCGGTTCTGGCCCGCGCTCCAGCACAACCTGATCTGGCTGCTGTTCCTGCTGGTCGTGCCGACCGTGGCCGGGCTGCTGCTGGCCGTGCTGCTGGACCGCCAACTGCGGTTCGGGCGGATCTACCAGAGCGCGCTGTACCTGCCGATGGTGCTCTCGCTGGCGTTGGTCGGGTTCATCTGGCAGCTGATCTACCAGCCCGAGCAGGGGTTGCTGAACAACGTGCTCGGCACCGCCGCGTCGGACCCGGTGAACTGGCTCGGCGATCCGGACATCAACCTGTACGCGGTGCTGGTGGCGGCCGGGTGGCGGCACACCGGCTACATCATGCTGCTGTACCTGGCCGGGCTGAAGTCGGTCGACCCGGCGTTGAAGGAGGCCGCGGCGCTGGACGGCGCGAACGCGTGGCAGACGTTCTTCCGGGTGACGTTCCCGGTGCTCAAGCCGGTGAACGTGGTCGTGCTCGTGGTCACCGTGATCGAGGGCCTGCGGGCGTTCGACATCGTGTACGTGATCAACAAGGGGCGCAACGGGCTGGAGCTGCTGTCCGTGCTGGTGACGGACAACATCATCGGCGAGTCGAGCCGGATCGGGTGGGGTTCGGCGCTGGCCGTGGTCCTGCTGCTGATCTCGCTCGGGTTCATCATCACCTACCTGTTCCAGGTGTTCCGCGAGGAGGACCGGACGTGACGTTCGCTTTCCGACCGGCGCGCATCGCCCTGCACGTGTTCCTGGTCCTGACGTGCCTGGCCACGCTCGCCCCGCTGCTGTGGGCGTTGTACGCGTCGCTGCGGACGTACGACGACACGGCGCGCAACGGGTACTTCTCGATCGCGGAGAGCCTGACGCTCGACAACTTCGCGTCGGCGTGGACGCAGGCGGACCTGCCGCACTACTACCTGAACACGTTGATCGTGACGTTGCCGGCGGTGGTGCTCGTGCTGCTGCTCAGCTCGATGGTGGCCTACGGGGTGTCGCGGTACAGCTTCAGGTTCAACCTGGTGCTGCTGGTGCTGTTCACGGCGGGGAACCTGTTGCCGCAGCAGGTGATCGTGACGCCGTTGTACCGGCTGTACCTGCTGACGCCGTTGCCGTCGTGGTTGAGCGACAGCGGGTTGCTGCTGGACTCGCAGCTTGGGCTGGTGCTGATCCACGTGGCGTTCCAGTCGGGGTTCTGCGTGTTCGTGCTGAGCAACTACATGAAGACCATCCCGCACGAGCTCGGTGAGGCCGCGCGCGTCGACGGCGCGGGTGTGTTCCGGCAGTACTGGCAGGTGATCCTGCCGTTGTGCCGTCCCGCCCTGGCGGCTCTGGCGACGCTGGAGTTCACGTGGATCTACAACGACTTCCTGTGGGCGCTCGTCCTGATCCAGACCGGGGACAAGATGCCGATCACGTCGGCGTTGCAGAACCTGAAGGGCACGTTCTTCGTGGACAACAACCTGGTCGCCGCCGGCTCCCTCCTCGTCGCCCTGCCGACCCTGGTCGTCTTCTTCACCCTGCAACGCCAGTTCATCGGCGGCCTGACCCTGGGCTCCACCAAGGGCTAGGCCGTTGGGGTGGTCCGCGACCGCGGCGGTATCCAGGTCCCCCGGCGGTGATCCCTGTCCGAGGAACCCACCACCCCCGTCGAGAGGACGTCCCGATGCTCGCCCGTCGGATCCTGGTCGCCTGCGCCGCCGCGACAGCCGTCGGCTTCGCGGCGGCACCGCCCGCGCAGGCCACCTCGGCCACGCTCTACGCCGAGGTGGACGAGCTGGCCGCCGAGCTGAACTCCCAGCCCTGGCCCGACCAGGACACCTACAACCACTACCCCGGCGAGCTGGGGCACCCGGACGGCGCGTCGACCGCCGTGTGGGGCACGCCGGGCGGCCCCACGACGTACGAGAGCAAGACCAAGTGCGCGCCCCTGCTCACCCTGGCCCTGCGGCACGCGTTCGCGTGGGCCACCGACAGCTACCTGACCACCGAGTTCGGCAGCACCAGCCCCACCTCCGCGCAGTACCACGACGGGTTGCGGGCCGGCGCCGACCACTTCACGGTCAAGACGACGGTGCCGAGCCTGGCGCAGGGCGACGTCATCGCGGTCGAGTACCTCGACGCCGCGGGCGGCACCGGTGACGCGACCGGTCACGTGATGGTGGTCGCCGGCGCGCCGCAGCTCTACAACCGCGACGGCGACACCTCGACCCGCGAGTACGCCGTGCCGGTGATCGACAGCACCAAGGAGCCGCACGGCGTGCCCAGCACGTGGGCCGGGTCGCCGGTCCACCTGTTCCCGGACACGCGCCGGGTCGGCGCCACCGAGTACACCGGCGTCGGCCGCGGCTGGATCTTCATCAGCACCGGGTCCGACGACGTGCCCACCGGCCACTGGTGGGGCCCGAACGAGAACGTCACGACGCAGTACCGGCCCGCGTCGACCCGCCCGATGGTCTTCGCCGCCCTGTCCTGACCGCGCCGGGCAGGTCCGCCGAACCCGGACCTGCCCCTCAGAACCCCGCGACCGACTGCGGCACGACAGGCTCTGGGCGGCCGGGGAGGCGGATGGTGAACATCGCGCCGCCCTCCGGGGCGCGGCCGACGTACGCGAGGCCGCCGTGGCGTTCGGCCACCTGCTTCACGATGGCCAGGCCGAGGCCCGAGCCGGGCAGGGTGCGGGCCTCGGACGAGCGGTAGAAGCGTTCGAAGACGTGCGGCAGGTCGGCGTCGGCGATGCCCGGACCGGAGTCGGCCACCTCGACCACCGCGCTGCCGTCGCCCAGCTGCTTGAGGGACAAGCGGACCACACCGCGCGCCGGGCTGAACTTCACCGCGTTGTCCAGGAGGTTGAGGACGGCACGTTCCAGCGCGCTGGAGTCACCCAGCAGCGACCACGGCTGCACTTCCACCACGAAGTCCACGTCCGTCGCACGGCGCTTCGCGCGATCCAGCGCGCGCTCCACCACCTCGACCAGGTCCACCGGCTCGTGCACGACCTGCGGCGCGTCCTCACGCGCCAGCTCCACCAGGTCCCCGATCAACGTGGTCAGCTCGTCCAGCTGCGCCCGCACGTCGGCGTTGATCTCCGCCTTGTCCTCGTCGGACAACGTCGGCGCGTCCGGCCGCTCCGAGGCCAGCAGCAGCTCCAGGTTCGTGCGCATGGACGTCAACGGCGTCCGCAGCTCGTGCCCCGCGTCCGCGACCAGCCGCCGCTGCCGCTCCTGCGACTCCGCCACCGCGCCCAGCATCGCGTTGAACCGCTGCGACAGCAACGCCAGTTCGTCGTCACCCGACACCGGGATCGGCCGCAGGTCGCCGGTCAACGCCACCCGCTCGGTGGCCTCCGTCAACCGCTGCACGGGCCGCAGCCCGGTCCGCGCCACCGCCGTCCCCGCCGCCGCCGCGACCAGCACGCCCAGCCCGCTGATCACGAACAGCACCACGGACAGCTTGCCCAGCGTGACGTTCAACGGCTTGGTGGACTGCGCGATCAGCATCGCCTGGCCGTCGCCGTACGGCACCGCGATCACCCGGAAGTCGGTGCGCAGGTCGGTCCAGATGTTCTCCAGCCGCGACCCCCGCGCCACGTCCAGGTCCGCGGGCTGGGTCGGCGGCGCGACCGTGCCCTTCGGGTACAGGATCTGCCCGGTCACGTCCAGCACGCCGATCCGGATGTCGCCCGCGGCCAGGAAGGCGCCGGGGATCTCGGTGACGTCGTTGTTGACCTTCGGCGCGTTCACCGCGGCCTGGGCGCGCTGCCGCAGGTTGGAGTCCATCTGGTCGTGCAGGTTCTGGCTCACCGTCATGTACGCGCCGAGCGACACGACGGCGACGGCCCCGGCCACGCAGAACGCGGCCAGCAGGGTCACCCGGGCCCGCAGCGACACCCGCTGGAGCCGCCCGTTGGCGGCACCGATCACGGAGGGGTCTCCCGCAGCACGTAGCCGACACCGCGCACCGTGTGCAGCAGCCTGGTCTCGCCCTCCGCCTCGGTCTTGCGGCGCAGGTAGCCGACGTAGACCTCCAGCGCGTTGCCCGAGGTGGGGAAGTCGTAGCCCCAGACGTCCTCGAGGATCCGGCCGCGGGTCAGCACCTGCTTCGGGTGCGCCAGGAACAGCTCCAGCAGGGCGAACTCGGTCCGGGTGAGGCTGATCGGGCGCTCGCCGCGCCGCACGTCCCGGGTGCTCGGGTCGAGCTCCAGGTCCGCGAACCGCAGCACCGCGCCCGCGGGCTCCTCGGCGTCCGACGCCGCCCGCCGCAGCAGCGCGCGCAGCCGTGCCAGCAGCTCCTCCAGCGCGAACGGCTTGGGCAGGTAGTCGTCGGCGCCCGCGTCGAGCCCGGACACCCGGTCGGACACCGCGTCACGGGCGGTGAGCACGAGGATCGGCAGGTCGTCGCCGGTGCTGCGCAGCCGGCGGCACACCTCCAACCCGTCGAGTCGGGGCATCATCACGTCCAGCACCATGGCGTCGGGGCGCTGGGAGACGACGGACTCGAGGGCCTGCTGGCCGTCGCCGGCAAGGTCGACCTGGTAGCCGTTGAACTGCAGTGAGCGACGAAGCGACTCACGCACGGCCCGGTCGTCGTCGACAACGAGGATGCGCATGCGGTCAGTCTTGCCGCTGGTCCTGAGAGCCGCCTGAGAAGCCGGTGTGAGCTACCCGTCAAGTTTTCGCGCCCCGTCACGCGCCGGGCCCGTCGCGGGCCACCGGGGCGTTCCAGCGACGCCACAGCGCCAGCAGCCGCAGGCCCACGATCACGGCCGACCCGACCAGCGTCACCGGCACCGCGGGCAGGCCGAGGTAGTCGCCGAACGCCACCACCACCGCCCCGCACAGCGCCGCCACCGCGTAGATCTCCCGGCGCAGGACCAGCGGGATCTCCCGCAGCAGCACGTCGCGCAGCGCGCCGCCGCCGATGCCGGTGGTCATCCCGACCAGGCACGCCGCGTACGGCGGTGCGCCGAGCGCGAGCGCCGTCGTGGTGCCCGCCGTGACGAACAGGCCGAGCCCGATCGCGTCCAGCAGCAGGACCGCCCGCCACAGCTTCGCCACGGTCGGGTGAAACCAGAAGACCACCAGTCCGGTGACCCCGGCCACCGCCAGGTAGGGCCAGCTCACCAACGCCGCCGGCGGGTGCACGCCCAGCAGCACGTCCCGGATGATCCCGCCGCCCAACGCCGTGGTCAGCGCCAGCACGATGACCCCGAACACGTCCAGCCGGGCCCGCACCGCCGCGACCGCCCCGGAGGCGGCGAACGCGGCGATGCCGACCAGTTCCAGCGCGGCGAGCAGCACGGCTGGTCAGGTTAGAAGTAGTCGGCCAGGCGCGGCACGCCAGGTGCGCCGACCACCCGGTCGAGCAGCGCGCCGTCACCGTCGAGCAGCCCGGCGCGGCGCAGCGCGTGGCTGTTCTGCATCCCGCTGAACCACGGCCCCAGCGCACGCGCGTGCAGCCGCACGGCGCCGGTGCCACCCGCCTCGACGCGCACCGCGCCGTCCTCGACCACCAGGCGGCACCGCCCGGCGTGCCACGGCGCGTGCTCGTCGACCACGTCGAGGTCCACCGCGGCGGGCTTGAGCCACGCCGCCGACGGCCAGCCGCGCGCCGCCACCGCCGCCGGCAGGTCGACCACGCGCAGCAGCCACGTGGACGTGGTCACGGTGTGCTCGATCGCCTGGTTCGTCAGCAGGCCGGTCACGGCCGGGTCGGTGACCAGCAGCCTGGCCCGGTCCAGCACCCCGGCCCAGCCGCCCAGCTCCCGCAACAGCCCCAGCTGGGTCGCCACGTCCCGGGCGACGAGGTCGTGCACCCGCAGCCCGTCGGCGTCGCGCTCGGCGGCCAGGTACCCGCGCACCTCGCCGTCGTGGCCGGGCACCACCGACACCACGGTCTCCTTGAGCAGGTCGTCCACCGCGATGGTCGGCGGGCTGCGGTCCACGAGCCCGTCCACGGTGGACGCGACGTCGAGGTAGCACGCCTGCACCGCCGGGAGGTCGCCCTCGACCAGGGGCCGGGTGGCGGCCCGCGCGCCCGCGGGCATCCGGTCCAGCGGGAACTCCAGCCACTCGAACACGCCCGACCGCTCCCACCCGCGCGACCGGTACACCGCGGGCACGGTCGCGTACAGCGCGGACAGCACCTGCCCGCGTTCGCGCAGGTCCCGCAACGCCGCGTCGAGCAGCGCCCCGGCCACCCCGCGCCCCCGCGCCCAGGAGTCGACGGCCACGCCGCCGACCCCGCCCATCGGCACCGTCGTGCCGCCCCAGAACTGGTGGAAGTCCTTGATCGTGAGCAGGCCGGCGACGTGCCCGTCGACCTCGGCGAGCAGCCCTCGCCGACCGGGCCGCAACGACGGCTCGCCGATGCCGCCGAACGCCACCTGGCGCAGCCGGTCGGCCTCGCCGACGTCGTCCTGGGTCAGCTCGCGGATCCGCACGCCGTCCTCCTCACCAGGTGAAGAACCCCTGGCCGGTCTTGCGGCCGAGCTGACCGGCCGCCACCTTCTCCCGCAACAACGCCGGCGGCTCGAAGCGCGGACCCAGCTCGGCCGCCAGGTGCTCGGCGATGGCCAGCCGGACGTCCAGCCCGACCAGGTCGGTCAGCCGCAGCGGCCCCATCGGCCACCCGTACCCGAGCCGCATGCCGGTGTCGATGTCCTCGGCGGAGGCGACGCCGTCCTCGAGCATCCGGATCGCCTCCATGCCGACCGCGACCCCGAGCCGCGACGTGGCGAACCCCGGCGCGTCCCGCACCTCGATGACGGTCTTGCCCAGCTCCTCGGCCCACCCGCGGACCCGCGCCACCACGTCGGCGGCGACCCCGGGGTGGTGCACGAGCTCGACCAGCTGCTGCACGGGCACGGGGTTGAAGAAGTGCATCCCCAGCACCCGCTCGCCCGGCAGGCCCTCGGCCAACGCCGAGATCGACAACGACGACGTGTTCGACGCCAGCACCGCGTCCGGGCAGGCCCGCGCGGCGTCGCCGAGCACCTGCCGCTTCAGCCCGAGGTCCTCCGGCACGGCCTCGACCACGAGCGCGGCACCACGCCCGACCCGCGTGTCGAGCCGTTCGACCACGGTCAGGCGCTGGAGCAGCTCGTGCGGCACGGCGTCCAGCCTGCCCCGGTCGGCCGCCTTGGCCAGCGACGCCTCCACCGCGCGCCGCGCGGCCGACGCCCGGTCGGCGCCCGCCTCGACGAGCACCACCTCGTGCCCGCCGGCCAGGAACAGGTGGGCGACACCGGCGCCCATCGTGCCGCCGCCGATCACCACCGCGATCACCGGTCCACGACCTCCGCCGCGAACATCGCCACCAGCTCGACGCCGCCGATCTCGGCCAGGTTCGCGCCGCGGCCTGCCACTCGGGCGAGCGGAAGGCCTCCTTCATGGCCTCGGCGGACTCGAAGTACATCTCGGCCACGACGTGCGGCTCGTGCTCGCCGAGGAAACCGGGCGCGAAGACGCGCGAGACCTTCGCCACCTCGGCGCGCAGCAGGCCCGGCGTCCGGTCGACCAACGGCAGGTGGGACGCGAAGTAGGCCTCGTCGAACGCCTCGACGTCGGCCGGTTTCCGGTACAGGGCGACGTACTTGACCATGTGACACCTTCCGTCCGGTTTCGCCTGCGAATGTAACACCGGCACCATGGAGCGGTGCGGATCATCCTGCTGCGCCACGGACAGAGCCTGGGCAACGTCGACGAGCTGGCGTACTGCCGCATACCCGACCACGCCCTCCCGTTGACCGAGCTGGGCGAACAGCAGGCCAGGGCCGCCGGGCCGCGGATCAAGGAGCTCCTCGGCGGCGACCAGGCGGCCGGGTACGTCAGCCCGTACGTGCGGACCAGGGCCACCCTGCGCAACCTCGGCCTCGGCGACCAGCTGGAGCGCACGGTCGCCGAGCCGAGGTTGCGCGAGCAGGACTGGGGCAACCTCCAGGACCCGGTGCGGCAGGAGGTGCTCAAGCACCAGCGGCACGCGTTCGGGCACTTCTTCTTCCGGCTGCCCAACGGCGAGTCCGGCGCGGACGTGGACGACCGCCTGGCCGCGTTCCTGACCGACCTGGAGACCCGGATGCGGGACCCGGCGCACCCCGGCACGGTCCTGGTCGTCTCGCACGGCCTCACCATCCGGCTGCTGTGCCGCCGCCTGTTCGGGTGGAGCATCGAGCTGTTCGAGTCGCTGTCGAACCTGGAGACGTGCGAGGACCGGGTCCTGACCCACGACGGCCGGGCGTGGCGCCTGGACCGGCCGTTCGACCAGTGGCGGGAGTCCCCGGACGGCGAGACCCAGGGACCGATCGGCTAGCCCGGCACGACGTCCGCGACCACGCACACCACGTTGTCCGGCCCGCCACCGGCGTTGGTCAGCTCCACCAGCCGCCGCGTCGCCTCCTCCGGCTCGCGCTCCGACGCCAGCACGTCCCGCACGTCGGCTTCGGGCACGACGGTGTGCAGGCCGTCCGAGCACAGCAGGTACCGGTCGCCGGGCAGCGCGTCGTGCAGCGCCAGGTCCGGCTCCACCGCCTTGCCGTGCAGGGCGCGCAGCAGCATCGACCGCTGCGGGTGGCTGACCGCTTCCTCCTCCGTCAGCCGGCCCTCGGCGATCAGTGACTGCACCACCGTGTGGTCGTGCGTGATGCGGAACAGCCGGCCGCCGCGCAGCAGGTACACCCGCGCGTCGCCGACGTGCACGAGGCCGAGCCGTGAGCCGGACAGCACCAGCGCGGTCAACGTCGTCCCGCTGCACTCGTCGGCGGGGTTGGCCGACAGGTACTCGCCGACCGCCGCGCCGGCCCGGTGCACGGCGTCCGCCAGCGTGTTGAGCAACTCGCCCGCGGGGATGGCGGTGTCCAGCGGGGCGAGCGTGTCGATGGCCATGGAGCTGAGCGGCTCGCCGCGGGCGCCGAACCCGTCGGCGACGGCCAGCAGCCGCTCGCCCGCGTAGCCGACGTCCTGGTTCGAGTCCCGCACCAGTCCTCGGTCGGTCCGCACCGCGTACCTGAGCGCGACGGTCATGGTGGTGTCCTTCCCGGAGAGCTGTTCCACGAGGAAGGAGGCGAGGCTCCGCCGTGCCGCGGTGTCGGCCTCGACCCGCGCCCAGTAGGCGCGCACCTCGGCCGCGGCGTCCGCCGGCGCCAGCTCGCACACCCCTCGGATGCGGGCCAGCGGCATCCCGAGCCGGCGCAACCACGCCACCAGCCGGGCCCGCTCGAGCTGGTCCGGCGAGTACAGCCGGTAGCCCGACCTCGGGTCCACCCTGGCCGGCGTCACCAGCCCCAGCTCGTCGTAGAGGCGCAACGCCTTCGGCGACAGGCGGGCGGCGCGCGCGAACGCGCCGATCGTCAGCAGCTGCACGACCCCTCCCCCGGCCGGACCCCGACGGCCCGGCTGGGACCACCGTGCGGCTTCACCCGGGGTGAAGGTCAACCGACCGCGGAATCCACCATGGCGGAGCGGTCGCGCACCAGTCCACTCAGCGACACCGTGCCCGCCACCGCCAGCACCGCCAACGCCGGCCAGTCCGCCACCAGGAGCCCCTCCTCGCCGACGACGAAGCTCCCGTACAGGCCCCAGCACTGCACCGCGGTCAGCGCCGCGCCGAGCACGGTCGTCCACCACGAGACGACCACCACGACCACCACCAGCAGGAGCAGGGCGAACACCGGCCAGCTCCCCGCCAGCGCGGTCACCACCACTCCGCCCGCGAAACCCAGCGCGGACCCGTGCACCGTTCCGACCATGACCGGCCATTCAACGCCGAGCTGAGACGCACGCCACCCTCTCCCGGTCAGGTTCACCGGAACGCGTGAGGCACGATCGTCCGAATGAGCTTCTACGACGTCCTGCACCGCCGGAGGGACACCAGGGGCGAGTTCACCGGCGCCCCGATCCCGCCCGACGTGCTGCGCCGGGTGCTCACCGCGGCGCACGCCGCGCCCAGCGTCGGCCTGTCCCAGCCGTGGGACTTCATCGTCGTGCGCGACGAGCACACCCGCCGCGCGTTCCGCGACCACGTCCACGCCGAGCGCAGCGTCTTCGCCTCCGAACTGGACGCCGGGCAGGCCGAGCTGTTCTCCCGGATCAAGGTCGAGGGCATCCTGGAGTCCACGGTCGGGATCGTCGTCACCTACGACCCCGACCGCGGCTCGCCCGCCGTGCTCGGCAGGCACGCCATCGCCGACGCCGGGCTGTACTCGGTGTGCCTGGCCATCCAGAACCTGTGGCTGGCCGCCACCGCCGAGGGCCTCGGCGTCGGCTGGGTCAGCTTCTACCGCGAGGACGTGCTCCGCCGGATGCTCGACATCCCGCCGCCCCTGCGCCCGGTGGCCTGGCTGTGCGTGGGCCCCGTCGAGTGCCTGCCGGACACGCCCGACCTGGAGCGGCACGGCTGGCGCAACCGGCTGCCCCTGGAGGCAGTGCTCCACGAGGAGCGGTACACCCGGCGTTCGGGCCGGTAGCCTGTGGTAGCCGTGCCGGCGGCGAGCGGTCACCGCGTACCGCATCGCCGAGTCGGAATGGAGTGTCAGCACGAGTGGAGCAGCGAGATCGGCTGGTAGCCGGACAGGTTCCGCAACTCGACCTCGAGGTCAAGGCGTTGCTGAACGCTGGCCGCCTGCCGGAGGCCAACACCCTGTTCGACCAGGTGGTGAGCCGCGTGCCACCGGGCGCCGACCGCTGGCAGCGCTCCGCCGTGCTGGTCAACCGCGCCAAGCTCGCCTGGCGCCTGGGCCGCATCCCGCTCGCGCTGGAGCTGGCCGCCGAGGGCTGGACCGACCTCGAGGGCGAGCACAGCGACAACCCGGCCGCCGCCCAGGCGATGCACGCCCTGGCCTACCTGCTGGAAGGCATCGGCAACCGCCGTGCCGCGGTGGACATGCTCCGCCTGTCCGTCCAGGTGGCCCGCCGCGCCGCCGAGCGCTCGCCGTCCGCCGTCGAGGTCCTGGGCCACTGCCTGCAGGGCCTGGGCGGCACCTTGAACTTCCGCGCGATCTCCTCACCGCCCGAACGGGCCCGCGCGATCTTCGAAGAGGCCCGCGGCTACCTCAAAGAGGGCCTCGACCTGGCCGAGGAGAAGCAGATGCGGCGCGCCCTGCTCGCCGCGTACAGCCGTTCGCTGGCCGGCGTCGGCGAGCTGGGCCAGGCCGAGGAGAACGCCCAAGAGGCGCTGCGCCAGGCCCAGGAGGCCGGTGACAAGTGGGCGTCCGCCGTGGCCGGTTGGGTCCTCGCGGTGGTCCGCCGCGAACAGGGCGACCTGGTCAGCGCCCGCACCCTCGCCAGCCGCGCGGTCGCCGCCTCGGAGTCCATCAACGACCCGTCCCTGCTCCTGCGGTTCTCCCTCGACCTGGCCGACATCTGCGCCGAGATGGGCGACCACGTCGGCGAGGCCACCGCGCTGCGCTGCTCCGTGGCGGCGAGCCGGACCGCCACCGAGACCCTCCAGGAAGGACTCGGCCAAGCGCTGGAACAACGCCGCGTCGCCGTCCAGGCCCAACGCCTGGCCGTCGCCGCCCAGGAAGCCGCCGCCCGCGACCCGCTCACCGGCCTGGCCAACCGCCTCGGCCTGGAGCGCGCCGCCGCGGGCCTGCTGGAGAGCACCGCGGCCCGCGGCCGGGTGCCCTGGCTCGTCCTCGTCGACGTCGACCGCTTCAAAGGCGTCAACGACGACGCCGGCCACGCCGCGGGCGACGCCACCCTGCGCGAGATCGCCCAACTGCTGCGCCGCGAGTGCCGCGCCGCCGACCTCGTGGCCCGGTGGGCGGGCGACGAGTTCGTGGTCCTGCTCGGCGACGCCGACGGCAGCACCGTCGAAGTGGGCCCGACCGTCGCCGAGCGCATCCGCGCCGCCGTGGACGGCCACGACTGGACCGTCGTGCTGGGCGCCGCCTGCCACCCCACCGTGAGCATCGGCGTCGCCGCCGGCCCGGCCAAGCTGGACGAGCTCTTCGCCGCCGCCGACATGGCCCTGTACCGCGCGAAGCGCCACGGCCGCAACCGCGTCGAGGTCGAACCCCACCTGGTCGTCACCGAGACCGTCTCCGGCAACTAGCCACCCGCCGGGGTGGCTCGACGGGGCCGGGTCGGTGCAGGATGTGTCTTGACCGATACACCTGCCTTGAGGAGCGACATGACCGCGATTGTGCGCGTCGTGGGACGACAGGTCCTGGACAGCCGCGGCAACCCGACCGTCGAGGTCGACGTCGAACTGGCGGACGGCTCGCTCGGCCGCGCCGCGGTGCCCTCGGGCGCGTCGACCGGCACGAACGAGGCCGTCGAACTGCGCGACGGCGACCGGTCCCGCTACCACGGCAAGGGCGTGCGCAAGGCCGTCGCCGCGGTGAACGGCGAGATCGCCGACGCGGTCAAGGGTCTGGACGCCGAGGAGCAGGCCGTCATCGACCAGACGATGATCGAGCTGGACGGCACCGCGAACAAGGCGAGGCTCGGCGCCAACGCCACCCTGGGCGTCTCGCTCGCGGTGGCCAAGGCCGCCGCCGCGGCGCACCGCCAGCCGCTCTACCGCTACGTCGGCGGCGTGTTCGCCCACGTGCTGCCGATGCCGATGATGAACATCATCAACGGTGGCGCGCACGCCGACAACGCCATCGACTTCCAGGAGTTCATGATCGCGCCGATCGGCGCGGAGAACTTCGAGGAGGCCGTGCGGGTCGGCTCGGAGGTCTTCCACACCCTGCGCAAGAGCCTGCACGACGCCGGCCACAACACCAACGTCGGCGACGAGGGCGGCTTCGCCCCGAACCTGAACTCCGCGGACGAGGCGCTGTCCTTCGTGGTCGACGCGATCGAGAAGTCCGGCTACACCCCCGGCGAGGACGTGGCGCTGCTGCTGGACCCCGCCGCTTCCGAGTTCTACGCCGACGGCGTGTACGACTACCGGGGCGAGGGCCTCAAGCGGTCGGTCGAGGAGCACGTCGCCTACCTGGCCGAACTGGTCGACAAGTTCCCGATCGTCTCGATCGAGGACGCCATGGCGCAGGACGACTTCGACGGCTGGAAGCTGATCACCGACACCCTCGGCGACCGCTGCCAACTGGTCGGGGACGACGTCTTCTGCACCAACGTCGACCTGCTGCGCAAGGGCATCGACCTCGGCATCACCAACTCGATCCTGGTCAAGGTGAACCAGATCGGCACCCTCACCGAAACCCTGCTGACCGTCAACACGGCCTTCCGCGCCGGCTACTCGGTCGTCATGTCCCACCGCTCCGGCGAGACCGAGGACTCCACCATCGCCGACCTCGCCGTGGCGGTGAACTGCGGCCAGATCAAGACGGGCTCCCTGTCCCGCTCCGACCGCACCGCCAAGTACAACCAACTGATCCGCATCGAGCAGGAGCTGGGCTCACAAGCCGAATACGCCGGCAGCCGCTCCCTCCGCGGCCACCGCACCCACTGAGACCACTTGCCCCCCAACAGCCCCGTAACCGGCACCCTGGAACATCCCCACCCGCCCACAACGGACCCGCACATCCCCACCTAGGCCCGATTTGACATGGGTTCGGGTGCCATAGGCTGGTCGAAGCCGGGCAGGCTTGGCGGACGCTTTTCCCGCCAGGCCTGCCCGGCTTTGGCC